>NZ_JACSWB010000123.1 GCF_016888135.1 Leptolyngbya sp. CCY15150 | reverse complement strand
TACGGCCTCTGTCAATGCGATGTTGAGTTTGCGTTGTGCCTACCTCAATGGGCAGCTTGCCTGTTGACTATTTTGTCGAAAGTGGGATGCTCCCACGTCAACCCCATCTTGGCTGTCAATTCTAATCGAGGATGGCGATAGAGCTAAGGCAGGCGTAGCGCCGATCGCCCCTAGACCAAGGGAAACAGCGATCGCTACCCCGAACGGGAGCAAAGGCTTGCGTTTTTGTATCAAATGAGCCAACATTGTCTCGTATCTCCGATAACTGCATCCAGACATTCATCCCCATCCCTATGCCTAAGGACATCCACGGCCACCACGTCACATCGCAGTTGGTGAGCCTGTGACCTAACTAATCGGGGTATGAACTGACCTGAGGAACAACATCGGTTAGGGCTACGTCTCAAGTCTGTCTGTCTTATTTCTATGCTAGCGATGATGTGCTTGACCCCCATCTATCGAAGGTAGGGTTTTCACGTCATTCGAATTGTTGGGTACCCAAGTGCTGTCATACTGGGTGCCGTTATCTTGCTGGACACTATTCTACAGGTTGCATAACTCCTCAGATCAAGGCTAGTCCTAGGTTTGCACACCGACGGACAGCATGAATGAACTGTTGAGATGATCTCTGTAGGGACGAACGTAATCGTTACATTTGCTTAACCTAGGGCAATATGAGTACCACATTTTCTCATCCGTTTGGCCTGTCGTTTGCTGATTTGTCCCGCGCCCTCCCCGACTGGGAGGCACGTCTTGGTGAGATTGTTCCTGACTTGACCCCGCGCCTTTTCGATCGGGCTGTGGCTCTGTTCGACGATCCAGCCGTTCAGGAGCAGGTCTTGGCGATCGCTTCCTCTACGGATCTAACGGCGGATCGTTTGCAGCAATGGGTTCGTGATCTGCTGAGTGAGCATGGCTTGGCTGGGGAAGAAGAGTTTGAGGCTATCTACCAGCAATTAGAGCCAATTGTGCTGCGTTTTTTCGAGCCTGGCGTTGTTGAAGGCGAGGTTCCTGACGAGATTGGAGATGACTGGGCTACGACGCTAGCTTTAGGGGAAGAAGGCGGCGATGGCTGGGCTACGACTAGGATGGTTGGGGAAGAAGGCGGTGACTGTTGGCTGCCGGTTGATGATGATGTGCTCACAACCGAAGCATCTGGGGAAGAAGGTGGCGATGGTTGGGCTACAACCTTGGCCCTAGGGGAAGAAGGTGGCGATGGTTGGGCTACAACCGAAGCGATCGGCGAGGAAGGCGGTGATGGCTGGGCTACAACCTTTGCGATCGGCGAGGAAGGTGGCGATGATCTCCAGCCGGTCGATGGTGAGCTGATTGAGCTCGATGATGATTGGGCCACGACCCTAGCGATCGGTGAAGAAGGGGGCGATTGCCTGACTGGCTACGAGGATATGCAGATGTCAACCCGTGCTCTGGGTGAAGAGGGGGGAGACAAAGGGGACGATTTGATTCGCTTTACCACCCTTGCCCTGGGGGAAGAGGGGGGTGATGATGCCTGGCCCCCGTCGGATGGAACGTCGGATGCTCTTGGAGACAGCGATCCGATTATCGGACAGCCTGGCTCTGAACCCGATTTCACCACCTTAGCTCTGGGTGAAGAAGGCGGTGACTGGGGCATGGGAGATGGAGATGAAGTGGTGACTACCTTGGCGTTGGGTGAAGAAGGCGGCGCAACGACCGAGTTTCAGAGTGGAGTAGATCCTTGGCTTGATGAGTCCGATCTATCATCTGGCGTTTTGAATAGCGGACTGGGGTATGCAGATCCTCATTCTGGGCAACTCTAAGGATGTCCATGCGGCGCACCTGCGGGAGGCGATCGCTCAGACGGGCACTGACGTAGACTACCTTGACATTGCCCAGTTTCCGACCCAGCTCCGTGTTTCATGGTCGCCCCAGACGTCCGAGGGCTTTTTGACCTTGCCGTCTGGGCAGCGATGGAACTGGCAGAGCATCCGCAGCGTGTTTTGGCGAAGCTTGGCTCCGATACAGGTGCCCTCGCTACCCGATGACCAGCGTCAGATTGCGGGGAATGATGCCATGGCCGTTCTGCGCACGGTGATGCAGAGCACGTCAACGCGCTGGGTGAATTCTTGGCGGGCCTACCAGTTCCACAAGGAAAAACCTCGCCAGTTGGGGGTAGTGCATCAGTTGGGAATAACGATTCCCGATACTCTGGTGGGCAATGATCCGGCGGCGGTGCTGGCGTTTGCCCAGCGCCACGCTAAGGTGATTTTCAAGCCGGTTTATGGGGGAGCCTATATCCAGCCCCTAACGCCGCAACATCTGCAGCCCGAACGCCTGCAGCTTGCGCTATCCTGTGCGCCGATCGCTCTCCAGGAATACATTCCCGGCACCAACATCCGCACCTACGTGATTGGCGATCGCGTCTATGGGGCTGAAATTCGCAGTCCGTCCCTAGATTTCCGCCTAGATGCCCAAGCGGAACTGCTTCCCCTAACCTTGCCGGATGCTGTGGAGCAAGACTGTCGAGCGATCGCCCGGGCCCTATGGTTAGACTGGACGGCGATCGACTGGCGACGCCGTCCGGATGGCCAATATGTGTTTCTGGAAGCCAATCCTAGTCCTATGTTTATCCATTTTGAACGGCAAACCCGCTATCCCATTACCCAGGCGCTGGTGGATTTGCTGCTCGCAGACTGAGATCTCAGGTTTGGAGTATGCCAAGATCAGGGCGATGGTCAGCACAGGATGAACAGGATGAGGGTACGCAGAGGCTGGGGTTGGATGGTGATCGTGGGCATGGTGGCTTGCCTGTGGGCAGGGGGTGTGATGGCAACGTCGCCGACGCTGTCTCGGTATGCGATCGCCCAACAGTCGGACTTCAACCATCCCGACTACTATCCTGTGCAGCAAGCTGTTGATGAAACCTTGTATCAGCCGGTGGCAGATTGGGTAGGACGGTTGATCTTGCCTGATCGTAGCCAAGTTGATCAAGAGGCTGGGGATTGGGTCTGGCTGGAGATCTTGAATGCTCCAGAACCAGACTGGGTGGGGCGGCGAGCCCGCCTGCGGTGGCAGGATCGTCCTGATCTAGCAACCTACCTGCAGACCGTCACCCAGCCCATTGCCTTTACCGACGAAACCCGCCAGAGCATCCAAGCGGGTAATGTGCATCCGGAGCGACTAGATGGCTGGCCGCAGGTGGGGCCGCTGCAGTCTCTAGCGGGAGCCCATCCTGAGGACGACGTGATCGTGGCGCTGCCACCTGGGGAACTGCTTCAGGTCAGTGAACCGTTGGTGCTGCAGATCTCGGAGATGCCCACCCAGGTGATCGGTCGATATTACGGACTGGTGCAGGTGCTGGGGCCAAGCCCGAGCGCAGAGGATCGTCCCGATCGCTGCCCTTCTGGGCCGCCTTGCGCCTCGGAGCAGATGCAGGTGCGCCATTACAACCTCAGCACCGGGCAATTTGATGGCCCGGTGGAGACGGTGCGTATTCCCCAGGTGCTACCCGCTTACGACATCTTTCAGTCCACGCCCCATCAGCTACACCAATCTCCTGCGGGGCAAGCCGGCTGGTATATCTACGGGGCGCAGAATGCCGAGGGTGTTTTTGTTGTCCAGGCGATCGCTCCCCGCTCCTTGTTGCGCTACGATCCCGATGAGTTGACCTCCGAGCAGCGTTGGGTTGGCCGCGATCGCCCCCATAACTATATTAATTTTCGCAATTGGCAAGATACCCCCGGCCGCAAGGGCACCGTGCAAACGGCCTGGCTGCATCGCACCCAGCCGGAGCCGGACTTCCAAGAGGGCGATCGCTTTTTAGTGGTGCATGTGTTTGGGGGCATTGGCGGCGAGAGGGCAGAAACTCCGGCTGTTTTGGGAACCGTGACCGGACATTTTGCCTACGGTACGGCTAGGCTGATCCGCGATCGCTTCACCGATGAGCTGCGCTTTCAGGTGGACTATTTTCAGGTTTATTCCCATAACCCCAACGGCATCATTGCTGGGGCGATCGCCTGGGAGAACTACATGGGCGGCCTGCAAGCGGGCTGGCTGGGAACGCGCCCGGTATCGGATGTCTTGATCAAGCTGGATGCGGTCACCGAGGACTATCGCTTCGGTGACGTCCAGCTCTCGGTGATGGATGAGCTCCGCCGCCAGTTGCAGATTATGATGGCCCGCTACCGCACTGGGGACGGTACGGGGGCTGCCATTGTGACGCCGGCCCAGTCCTGTGTGCAAGATTCCAGCCAAGCCTTGTACAAAACGATTCAGACCATCACTCAGCAGGTGTCAACCACACCGGCGATTCAGCAATGGTTGCGGGAGCACCCTAACGATCCGCAAACCCAGCGGTTTCAGCGTTTGGTGCAAGTGGGCGATCGCCTGCGTCGAGAATTGGTACCTGTGGGTATTGTTCGTCCCGACTGGCAGCATAATGCCAATGCCATTGCTGGCGCACAGCCTATCTTTGAACGCCAGAATAACCTGGTGACCCAACTGCTCAGTTGGCGCACCGTAATTCCACGAGTAGCCTACGATCAGCTCGTCAACAGTTTCTTGGAGCAGGGAGCTGGCGTTTGGGTGCTGCGCACCAATCAGGTGGGCGGCTGGGATGCCACGATCGCTCCCCTGGCGCCCACGGAATTATTTGGGCGTTATTGGGTGATTCCCACCCTCTTTTCCCGAGCCATCGAAAGCCTGCGCCGTCCGACAGCAGCGGATCTAGGCATCGCGCTGTTTGGGCTGCTGGTGTATGGGGCGATCGCCCTGCCCCTGGGCTGGCGACTAGGCTTTTTGACCAGGCCTTCTCTGAAACGAACCCCCTTGTCGGCTTGGCAGTGTTTGCGGGTTGCCCTCGCAGCCTTAGTGGTGCCAGCATTGCTAGAAGAAGGCCTATTTCGCGTCTTGCTGTTGCCCCATCCCCGAGAAGCAGTACGGGTCGAAACCTTTTTGCTGTGGACGCTGCTGAGTGTGGGATTATTTGTGCTGTATCATCCCCTGAACGGTCTGACCTTGTTTCGTCAGGGGGCGGTAACCTTTCGCCAGCCAGCGTTTCTGCTGCTTGCCGCTTGGCTAGGTCTGGTTTGCACAGGGGTCTATGCTGCGACGGGTTCCCTGTGGGCGATCGCCTTGGTGCACTGGGTCATTGTCGTTGTCTGGCTGTTGATCCTAGGGGGCTATGAGCGCTTGTATTCCCGAGTCGGTGGACAGTCATGAACCTAAACGGCGCTGTCGGGGATGGCCGCCCTGAATGAGTAGCGCGTCTAGCCGGATGTGATCTCAGCATGGGCGCTCAGATCATGGAGCCAGCCCTGCATCTGTGTCAATAATCCTTACAGCTTTAAATCCAACCGGATGGGATGTCCGTATCTTTCAATAACAATTCTTTCACTTTCAAGTCTTCGTCCAATCTCTGGCCGGTTTCTGGGCGATCGCTCCATAAAAGTATTGGACTAACCGATCGTTTTCTAGGGGGCGCTGTAGAATGGCAACAAGAAGATTCTAAAAACTTAATAAAGAATAGTTAGCTACGCTATCATGCCAAGCGTGATGCTTGGGAGAGGAGGCGATCGCTAGCGCTCCTCCATCAAGAAGTTCACCGTTGGGCGATGAATACAGGATTTAGGTTGGCGCATAGTGTTGTGGAACGACTGAGGATGAAACACATGGGTAAACCACTGAACCAGCAACGGGATCGGCCTTGGGCAGCAACGTTGCTGCTGATTTCAATGGTATGGCTGCCGATGGGCTGTGGACGAGTTGTGGAAGGGCAAGCCCCTTCGTCGGAAGGTTCAGAGGAATCGGTGGCAATTGTCGATGTGGCTCAAGCTGGTACAGAGCCCGATGACGGTCTATTGTCTTACACCGGCACCACTGAACCGGCTCAGCAAATTTCCCTGCGATCGCGTGCGGATGGTCAGTTGCTGAGCTTGACGGTGGATGCTGGGGATCCCGTGGTAGCCGGGCAGGTGATAGCGCGCTTAGATGATGCTTTGTTGCAATCTGAGGTAGGAGAGGCGGAGGCGGAGTTAGCCGCCCGTCAGTTTGAGGTGGCCCAGGCTGAAACTCAAGTGGCGGATGCCTTAGCGCGGGTGGAGCAGGTGAATGCTTCCCTAGAACAGGCCCAGATTGATGCCGATCGCTTTCAAGGTCTAGCGGAAGCAGGGGCGATCGCTACCCAGCAGGCAGAAATTGCCTTGACCACCCTGCGCACCACCCAGCAGGAATTGCGATCAGCCCAAGAGCAGGTGCGCACTCGGGAACAGGCGATCGCCTCGGCCGAGCAGCGGGTTGCGGTTCAATCAGAATTGGTGCGGCAGGCCCAGGAGCGGTTGTCCTATTCCACGATTGTGGCTCCTATTGATGGTGTGGTGTTGGATCGCTTGGCCGATCCAGGCGACTTCATCCAGTCTGGACAAGAGGTGCTGCAACTGGGTGACTTCCAAGATATGCAGGTAGTGGCTCAGATATCCGATCGCGATCGCAGTCAGGTGCGGGTCGGGCAATCTGTGCAGGTGGAACTGGATGCCTTTGTTGGGTCGTCGTTAACGGGGCAAATCACCCGGATTTCTCCCGTGGCTGATGCCTCATCGCGATTGATTCCGGTGTACATCGCCATTCCCAATACCGATGGTCAAATCAGCAGCGGTTTAATTGCCCGTGTCCGCTTTGATGCCGTGGCCTCCCAAGCCCTGACGGTGCCAGAAACGGCCCTGGAGGTGAGCGAGGGTGACGGTTCGGTGGTGTTTATTGTCACTGGCGAGGGGGAGATGGCAACGGTGCAGCCCCGTACGGTACAGGTGGGCGATCGCCGTAATGGCCAAGTTGAAATCCTAGATGGGTTAACCCTAGGGGAAGCCTACGTGATTCGCAGTAACCGACCGCTGCAGGCGGGAGAATCCGTACAGCGAAGTTTATTATCAGACTCCTAAGGGCGGCTGAACGGTCTCATTCACCTGTCGCCGGAGGTTAGGGCTAGCCCCAATCTTAGGCGCATTCTTGACCACTCCTCACGCAAGTCATCATGTCTCAATCTCCCCAACGAACCGGTCTGAGTAGCCTTGCCATCCGACAGCATATCGGTACCTTGGTGCTGACGGTGGCTACGATTATTTTGGGTTTTTTCGTGATTACCCAACTACCGGTGGATCTGCTGCCTTCGATTACCTATCCACGCATTGGTCTAAGGATTGATGCGCCCGGGCTCGCCCCAGAGGTGGCGGTCGATGAAGTCACCCGTCCGTTAGAAGAAGCGCTGTCGGCCACCGAAGGCGTGGTGCAGATCTTTTCCCAGACGAGAGAGGGACGGATTAGCCTGGATTTATTCTTTGAGCCAGGCGGTGATGTCGATCAAGCTCTCAACGACGCTACGGCTACCCTCAACCGGGCCCGCGATCGCTTGCCGGATACCATTGGTACGCCTCGGCTGTTTAAGTTTGATCCATCCCAACTGCCGGTGTATGAGCTGGCGCTGACCTCGCCTTCCTTCGATGATGCAGAACTGCGGATTTTTGCTGATGAAGAATTAGCGCGGGAGCTAGTCCAAGTGCCAGGGGTAGCTAGCGTTGATATATCCGGTGGTCTATCGGAAGAAGTGCAGGTGAATGTTGACTTGCAGCGCCTGCAGGCAGTTGGGGTGAATGTGAGTGATGTGATCAGCGCCCTCAGCGATCGCAACCAGGATATTTCGGGCGGCCGGCTGCGGGGCGGTGAGGAAGAAACCCTGACGCGTCTAGTGGGCCAGTTCCAAAGTGCTGATGAGGTGCGCAATCTAGCCATCCAGGTGGACGATAGCGACCCACCCCAGCGTGTCTATCTGCGAGATGTGGCGACGGTGCAGGACGGCACGGAAGAACAGCGGATCTTCGTACTCCTGAACGGACAGCCCGCAGTGAAGGTCAGTATTCAAAAGCAATCCGACGCTAATACGGTGGAGGTGGTGGATGCGGTGAAGGCCCGTCTAGACAGCCTGCGGGCAACCGGGTTAATTCCTGAAAATATGCTGCTGACGGCCACTCTGGATGAATCGCGCTTCATCAATAACTCGATTCAAAATGTGGCAATTTCTGGTCTCACAGGAGCTACCCTCGCGGCTGTAGCTGTGCTGCTGTTCCTAGGATCCCTGCGGCAAACCTTCATTATTGTTCTAGCTATTCCCCTGGCCACCCTTGCGTCCATCATGATGATGGGGCTGTTTGGCTTATCTCTGAATGTCTTTAGTCTGGGTGGTTTGGCGTTAGGTGTAGGTATTGTGGTAGACAATGCCATCGTCATGCTGGAAAACATTTCTAAAGATGCTAAGCCCGCCGTGGCCGTGGTGCGCAGCAGTCGGCGGTCTCGCCGCGATGCCCAGCGACGGGTGATCGCTCAGGCCCAAGAGAGCAGCCAGGCTCTAGAGTCGGCGCTGTTGGCCTCCACAACAACTAACCTGGTATCGGTGCTGCCCTTTTTGTTGATTGGCGGCTTCATCTCCCTGCTGTTCAATGAACTGATTCTCACCATTAGCTTTGCCGTCGCAGCATCTTTGCTCGTGGCCTTGACGGTGGTGCCAACCTTGGCATCGCGGCTCTTAACCGTGCCGACCACCAGCGGCGTCAGGAACCTGGGCCCCATTGTGGCCTTTAGTCAGCGCCTTGAAGGTTTGACTCAACGCTATACCCAAGTTCTGACCTGGGTGTTGCAGCATCGTATTCCGGTATTAACCATTGCTGTGGTGGCTTTGGTAGGCAGTAGTCTGATGATGGTCAGCCGCATTCCCCAGGAAATTTTGCCCCGGATTAATACAGGGCTAGCCGATGTGCGGGTGCAGCTTCCCGCTGGCACGACCCTGGAAGCCAATCGGCGGGTGATGGCGATCGTCGATGACTTGTTGCTAGAGCAACCGGAAACAGACTATGCGTTTACAACGGCTGGTGGCGCTTTATTTGGCAGTTCGACCAGTGAAAATGCCCTGCGAGGGTCAAGCACTGTCTCCCTAAAGCCGGGTAGCAATGTGTTGGCCTTTGTAGAGCGCATGGAGCAGGAGTTTTCCCAACTCAGCTTGATTGACACGAGTATTCGGGTGTCGGCGGGCTCGGTGCGGGGGCTGGTGCTCAACAACTCTCCCGTGCGCTCTGATCTGGATGTGGGTCTACAGGGCAGCGATCGCCAAGCCTTAGAGCAGGCAGGACGTCAGGTCTTAGACGCGCTGAATGCCAATGCACGCTTAGCCCGCTATCGTTCTGATGGGGAAGATCCTCAGCCGGAAATCCAAATTCGCCCAGACTGGGAACGAGCCGCTGATTTGGGGCTGAGCACCCAAGATGTGGGAGATGTGATTCAAACCTCTCTCAATGGATCAGTACCCACCCAACTGCAGCGGGGCGATCGCCTTGTGGATATTAGGGTGCAGCTTGAGCCAGGGGCTGTGCAGCGACCGGAGCAACTGCGGGATATTCCCCTCTTTGCTAGCCAACGGCAGCAGGTGCGCCTCGGTGATATCGCTGATATTGAAACCGGCAATGCTCCCGGAGAAATCCAGCGGATCAATCAACGTCAGGTGTTCCTGATTGCCGGTAGCCTAGCAAGCGATGCAAACCTAAGTGATGCCTTGGCTGAAGTGGATGGGATTCTGGCTGACCTGGATCTACCGGATGGTATCACGCGCCTACCCAGTGCCAGTGCGGCAACGGCTCAGGAACTGCAAGACTCGCTGAAACTGCTGGGTGGTTTGGCATCGTTCATGGTGTTTGTGGTCATGGCAGTGCAGTACAACTCCCTGATCGATCCGCTGGTGATTATGTTGGCAGTACCTCTAGCCTTAGCTGGCGGCATTCTCGGCCTGTTTGTCACGCAAACAGCGATCGGGGCCACGGTGATTGTGGGTGCAGTGCTGCTGGTGGGGATTGTGGTTAACAACGCCATTATTTTGGTCGAGTTAGCCAATCAAATTCGCGATCGCGATCGCATTTCCCATCGGGCTGCTATTTTGAAAGCTGCCCCCCAGCGACTGCGTCCTATTTTGATGACCACGATTACTACAGTGCTGGGGTTATTTCCCTTAGCGTTGGGAATAGGAGAAGGATCAGAGTTTTTGCAGCCTCTGGGGATCGTTGTTTTCTCAGGATTATCCTTAGCTACGCTGCTGACGCTGTTTATTATTCCCTGTTTCTACACGCTGCTCCATGACCCTCGTTGGAGCCGTAAAACCCGGAGCAAACTGACCCCTGCCCTAGAGACAGAGCAGAATCGTGAACCCTCGATTCGATAACGATGGATTGAGTCTGATCTCTCAGATTCAGCCTCAGAGGATGAGTTCACAGCACCTGTAAGATGGGCAGAGGAGTTGTCCTGTGCCCATCACAGCTCATTGAATTAAGATAAAGAATTGTCTGCCAACTCAATGATTGGATATGGTTTCTATTGTCATCATCCTGATGTCAACCTAAGGGGCGATCGCTCCTTCTAAACCTTAACCTCTCAACAGGCGTAATCCACTTAAGGTAACAATGACTGTGGATCCCTCATGTCCCAGAACGCCTAGGGGTAAGGTGATGTTGCCCATAAAGTTTGCAATCAGGAGCACCATAATAAAGAAAAGGGCGAACGCAATATTTTGCTTGACCACGCTCTGGGCTCGCCGACCAAGACGGATCGCTCGTTCCAGATGCTCTAGGCGATCTGCCATGAGGATGGTATCAGCCGTTTCCAGCGCCACATCACTGCCCGAAAGTCCCATAGCGATGCCGACGGATGCTTGGGCTAAGGCTGGTGCGTCATTGATGCCATCCCCCACCATCGCCACGGTTTGATACTGGGTCTGTAGCTGCTTGATAACGCTTACCTTACCTTCCGGCAACAGATCGGCATACACTTGGTCTACGCCAATGTTCTGAGCAATGTGGTGGGCGGTGCGAGAATTATCGCCGGTGAGCATGACGATATGCTTGATGCCCATAGCTTTCAACTGGGCGATCGCTGCCGCCGCTGCAGGACGTACGGTATCGGCCACGGCAATGATGCCCAATAGCTTCCCACCGTGAGCGACCCATACGACGGTGTTTCCCTCAGCTTCCCACTGCTGGCTTTGGGCGATCAGAGTTGGATCCAAGTGCGGCAGATGCGATCGCACAAAGGTGGCATTCCCCACCAGTGCTGGTTGTTGATCAACCGTCCCGACGATGCCGCGTCCGGCTTGGGCCTGCCCTTGGCTGGCGGTTGTCCAAGTGAGATGCTGCTGCCGGGCTGCTTGGACGATCGCTGCCCCAATAGGATGTTCTGATAGGCTTTCCAAGGCGGCAGCTATCCGTAGGACTTGGTCTGGAGACTGATGGGGAACAGCGAGGCTATCAACGACCTGCAGGTTGCCGGTGGTCAGAGTGCCGGTTTTATCAAAAGCGATCGCCTGTACATTGCCAAGTTTTTCCAACTGCGCCCCATTTTTGAACAAAATCCCATGGCGGGCACCGTTGGCAATTCCCGACAGCAGCGCCGGCATGATCGAGGCCATCAGAGCACAGGGGGAGGCAACCACCAGGAAAATTAAGGCGCGATAAATCGTTTCTTCCCAGCTCCAGCCCATGAGAAACGGCGGTAAGGTGCCCAGGATAATCCCCGCCCCCACAATCACCTTGGCATAGCCGCGTTCAAACCGTTCAATGAACTGCTGGGACGGCGGTGCATCCTGCTGGGCTTGCTGAACCAGACGGATCACCCGCTGAATTAAGCTACTTTCGGGAGGCTGATGAATGCGCAGTTGCAGGGCTCCACTGCCGTTCAGCGTGCCGGCAAAGACTTCATCACCGATGCTTTTCTCCGTAGGCATTGATTCCCCAGTAATAGAGGCTTGGTTGAGGGTGCTGCTGCCTTCCACCACAATTCCATCGGTGGGCACCAGTTCTCCCGGTTTCACCAAAACCTGGTCGCCAATCTGGAGGGCAGCGATCGCCACCTGAGTTTCCCGCCCCTGAACGATCACCCGAGCCGTATCGGTGGTGAGACTCATGAGTCCCTGGATACTGCGCTCCGTGCGCCGCATGGCGTAGCCTTCCAGTGCGCCGCTAATGGCAAAAATCAAGATGAGCACGCCCCCATCGACCATCAAGTAGTAGTCCTGTTGCCAGAGCCCCAGCCCTGCCGCCCCTAAGGCCGCCACAATCATTAACAGATCGACATCCAGTTCTTTTTCATCCAGCAGCGTGGTGATGCCGTCGCGGGCACTGTCAAAGCCGCCGATGACGTAGGCTGCCGTCAAAATAAACAGGCCGACGCCAATCCAGCCCATGGCCAGAGTTTGCCATCCCAAGAGCACTAAAATCGCGCAGACTAGGGCAGCGATCGCGTCGGGATGGTCTTTCAACAGGTTGGATAGGGGCGGTGTGGCAGAGGTCATGGGTGAATAGGTCGTTAGGTTATGGATCAGCAATTCTCATTTTGACCAGTAGCTTGCCCAATCTGCCGAATCCTGAACGAAAGAATGAGCTTTTTCAAGCAATCTATTGACACTGTTCTCAATAAGCTCATGCAAGATGTTCATACTGAGAATTGCTGGTTATGGATACCTTGTTACCTTAAACATTGACATCAGTGTTAATGTCAATGTTTGGATAGACTAGTACTCTGAGGCAGATTACTTCGGCCTATTTGCGAAGGCGGAAACCCTTATATGTCCTAGCTTCCTTTTCGTTGTTCAGTCTTCGTTTTTCAATCTTGCGATACTAGCTTGGGTAGACTAGAGCTATGACAACGCAACATTTGACCATCAAAGAACTCACGGAGGCGGTTCAGGGCGACGTGACCCCGCGCATGGTGCGGCATTACCACACCCTGGGCCTGCTGCCGCCTGCCCAGCGATCCCAGGGCAACTATCGGCTGTATACCCAGCAAGATGTGCAGCAACTGCAGCGGATTGTGGCGCTGAAGCAGCAGGGGTTTCAGCTATCCCACATTCGCCAGTTGCTAGACAGTCCGTCCGATACCACGGATAATCCAGCTCTGATGGCGCAGTTGCAGCAGCAGTACCGCTCCGTGATGCAGCAGTTGACCCGCCTCCGCCATACAGCCACCGCATTGGAGGGGTTACTGGGGCGCGATCGCCCTGGACAGCAGGCCCAGGCTGAGGCCCTGGCCCAGTTGAAGCATTTGCACGTCGATGCTCAGGATGGTCTGGGGCAGCTTGATCAGCTTTGGAGCCGTCTTGATGCAGAAACCGAGACCCACCCAGAGGCGTTTCAAGAATCGTTGCAGGGCTTACTGCCCGACTTGTCTCACTATTCTGAGATTAGCGCTCACCTGCTGCGGCAACTGGTCTTGGCCTGTGGAGATGTGAGCCTGATCAATTTTGTGCGCTGGAGTCCCGATGCGATCGCTACCGCTCGTCATGTGCTGAAAGATGGCTGCCCCATTGTGGCGGATCTACCGGCGATCGCTGCCGCCTTAGATCACACCCGATTGGCTCATCTGGGCTGCTCCGTGGAGGTTCTGATTCAAGATCCCCACGTGACCGGGGTAAACGATGCTGAGCAAGCCTTTTGGAACGACCCAGCCTGGAAGCAACGGCTGCAGGACTGTCCTAAGGGATCTGTGCTGGTGGTCGGCTATGCTCCGTCGGTGCTGCTCACCATCGACCAGTTGATTGCCCAGCAGCAGATCCAGCCGGCCCTGGTGATCGGGATGCCCATTGGCTTTAGCCATGCCCCCGCCGCCAAGCGACGGTTGATGACTTTACCGATTCCTTACATTACTCTGCAGGGTAGTTTGGGTGGGGGGCTGCTGGCGGCGGTGACGCTGAATGCGCTGGTGGAAACGGTGATTGAAAAGCCAGATTGCCATTGCTATCTGACCCGCCCTTGACGATGGTTCATACGTTGCCGGGTTTCGATGTCGCTCAACCCTCCTCTCGTCATGAAGCTTGCCGGGTTTCGACTCCGCTCAACCCTCGTTTCATAGAAATATAAGCTTTAAGCAACGTTGACATGCTTGTCAATCGTGACGTCGTCCCACTGATGTTCATTGAGCAATGCCGATTCGATAACCGTCTGGGCAGAATGACGGGGTCAAAATTTTCGGGCTTTATGATGGATGGGATCGAATTCAAACCGCTTAGAAAAATCCGTCACTCCGTAGAGGTTAAAGGTGACGGCGGGCTGATCTCCGATGGGCTCGACGTTATGAATCGCATTGGGCAAAAAGCCGACAATATCGCCTGGATGAAAGATTTTCTCGCCGATCAACCGAATGCGATCGGGATGCTTGGGCGTGGGCGATCGCTGCCAAAATTGATTTTTCTCCTGGCCACCAATCAACGCCACCACGCCCCAAGCGCCATGGTTGTGGATGGGTGACACATTCCCCGGCAGCCAGGCCACCATTTGCAGCGTCAGCAGAAAGTCATGTTCCTTATAGAGCGATCGCACCGACCAACCCGGCTTGGCAGGGGGATTGACAAACTCTAGCTGCAGCCAATAGGAACTGGTGAGCAATCGCCGCACGAGGGGATAGATCTGCACCAAGCGCTGGGTGTCATCCGGGGTAGCGTGGAGGATATCTTCTAGGTCTGTGAGAAATCGATAGAGGCGATAGGGCTCAACGGGGGAGTCGGGGATGGCAGGCACGTCACAGGCTTGGCAGGTGCCATCGTTGATCACGAGCCAGTCGTGGCAGTCTACAGGATTATCCATCAACATCTCAGGCATGATCCAGCGTGACCAGGGCAGTCCCTGGTTTGATACAACAGCATTGGCATTGCTTAGCTGACACATCTGATCCCCTCATCCCCCAATCCTTTCTCTCCTTGTGGGAGAAGGGGAGCAAGACAAGTTTTAGGTGTTTTCAAAGCCTCTCTACCGCCCTAGGAGAGGGGTTTGGGGTGAGGGTCGTTTTGCCAGTCAACCAGGCATTGACGTTGTGGCGGGCACCACGTTTCTGAGTGTAAACGACTGCTTGACGGATAGATGAGTTCTTCCTGAGTACATCGACAGGTTTGCCTGAGACAAGACATCCCTAGACTGATTACCCCAAGGTAGGTCAAGGGCGATCGCCCCCACTACCTTGAGATAGGTCTGTGGCTTGTGATCTACATGGAATTTGCGCCCGTGCTAATGAGTCGCTTAAACAACCCCTCTGTCCAGCCTGTTTCCTTCAACACAGCGGCGGCAGAGACCTCAATATAGGCTTGCTCAATAAACGTCAGGTCAATCATGCAGATTTTGCCCAAGGCTTCCTTCAGTTCCTCAGACTTGCCTTCAGCCTTCAGTTGTTGGCCAACCTCATGCACCACAGTCGCCATAGCTGGCACCACATGCTGCGGTCCAATGCCAATGCGAACGTGAATCAGCCCAATGCGCCAGCGGCGATCGGCATAGGCGTCGCCCCAATCATCCATGCCCGTAAACATTTCATGGAACCACTCCACAAAGGTTTCTCGAAGACGATGAATTCTTCCCTCCGTTGCATTAAGAATCGTGTTCATCTCTTCATCGCGCCCCAAATAGGCATAGAAACAATCTGCCATGTCCGGCGCAACCTTTAAGCCCCAGTCCGCATTATTTTTTAACAAATCTCTATCTTCAGAGCTAAATCCAATCCGGCTCGACATCTTGCTCATGAATTGATGAGGATCTAATGCCATAATCTTTGCCCCTAACTAATTCCTGGTACATTACCTTCTCTTGTTCTACCAACTTTCGAGCGGTAAACACTCCGGAGGACTACGTAGGTTTTCGTTCTACGAGAACATGAAACGTATCTTCATACTGGTTGAGTTAAGTATGTGTCAAGTATGACAAGTTCCTAAGAAATGCTAACAGTCGTTGTTTTGTGTCAATGTTAAGCTAGGGACTCAGAGGTAATACTCTTGCCGATTTTGGCTACCGAGGTAAGTTTAGGTGACAGGGGAGCGATCGCCCGGATGGAGCCTCGATGATGGGCTGTTGATAGGGACCTAGCTGAAGCGTAAGATTAAATGAGATACTACCATGTCATATTGCTTGATCGTTATATGGATTGTTGGCTATATGAATTTATGATGCAAGCAGAATTGAGATAATCTACAGAGACGAAATAGACGCGAAATAGACGTGAGCTGTTGAATATCCCCCAATTGGATGATTTTTTGGGTATGAAGGATGGGATAAAAAGATGGTTGGTTTGATCAAACTGTAGATTAAAAAGGTGACTGTACAGCAATCCTTAGATGGTTAACGTTAGACGACTGACGATGAACGCAACTATGTTGATGAAAGGACGCTAGCTATGACGGATAATACGCCATTTCTTTTGCGATCGCAGGCTATTGAGGAGTCAATGCAGACATTTTCTCACCCTTGGAATCCAAAGTCTGAGCTATCAGGAGCCTATCTAGCTCGCACGGCTGGACTGAAGCGTACCGGTGTTAATATAGCGAGAGTTCCACCTGGAAAGGAATCCTTTGTCTATCACGCCCATTATCAAGAAGAGGAATGGATTTATATTATCTCGGGTCAGGGTATTGCAGAGGTGGATGGTTTGGAGGTCGCAGTTTCTCAGGGAGACTTCATGGCCTTTCCCACACCGGCGGTTGCCCATCATCTGCGCAATGACAGTGATCAAGACTTGGTGTATCTAGCGGGTGGAGAAAATCTAGATATGGATGTTGTGGATTTCCCTCATCTTGGCAAGCGAATGTTCCGTCATGGCGATCGCATTGATATTTTTGACCTTGCAGATGCAATGCCGTTTGGCCCATTGGATGGCTGAAGAAGTCCTTGAGAAGGTGTTTTGGCACGGCAACCTTAGCGATCGCTTTAGATAATACATCAACAACGCCTAGGTAAGATTGTTGGGCAGAGTTAAAATCAGAATTTGACATGAGTGTCATTGCCCCCCAGTACGAGAGTCTAGCCGAGCCAGCCGCTCCCGAGATAAGCGCACCAGCCAGTGATGCAGACCTACCATGGCGATCGCTAGGGGCAGCAGCAGCGCCGGAATGACTGCCAGCCCTGCCCAATCTGCAATCCAGCCGATGCCCGTGGGAATCAGCGCCGCCCCAAAACTGGCCGCACTGGTGGTAAATCCAATGGCGGCGGGCACCAGGGCAGCGGGTAGGCGTTTGGGAATCAGCCAGATTGTGGCAGGAAAGATCGGCGCTAGGGCAAACCCAATCAGCGGCAGGCTAATCCACTGTTCTGGCAGTTGCCACCATGCCATTAATCCCAGCAGCAGCGTGAGTAATGAAACGCTAAGGGTACGTATTGCCCCTAACCAGGTCAGACAATATCCCAGCAGAAATCGCCCTAGGGTTAGGCCCAGCCAGTAGGCACTGACGCTATACCCCGCTACCAGTTCGGGGGTCGATCGGGCTAGCACCTGTACTGTATAGGCCCAGTTGCCTAGCCCGGCTTCAATGCCAATATAAATCAGCAAAAATAATCCTGAAAGCAGCACCACTGGTACCTTAAGCGATCGCTTGAGGGTTCTCCAGGCCGTTGTGGATCCTGCTGGATTGCGATGGAGTAAGGGCGGATATCGACAGAACAGAGCTGTCCCTACCGCCACGCCCAACAGTCCTACCAAGCTGGCTAATACCAGATATACCAGTCGCCAGTCGTACCCGGCGGCCATCAAGGTGGTGGCGATCGCGGGCCCCAGCAGCGCACCCACGCCATAAAAGCCATGGAGGGTGCCAATCAACGGCGCACTGCTATTGTCCTGCACAATGGCCGTATTCACCCCGGCATCAATCAACCCAATTCCTAACCCCAGCAGTGCCCCCATCACCACCATGATGCTCCACAGGGGCGATAGTCCATAGACTATTAACGCCAGGGTTAATGCGCCCGAGGCTAGCAGCAGCATGGGCCCCAGCCCCAGCCGATGACTGATAATGCTGCTCATCAGTGCGGCGAGGATGTAGCCACTGATTTGGCTGACAAACAGCAGGGTCACGGTTGCCGGGGTGAGGTCATAGTCTACCAAAATAGATGGCAGTAATACCCCTAGGCCAGCCTCTGTAATCCCAATGGCTATGAAGGCGTAGTAGGAAATGGCAATACCAATCCACCAAGGCGGGACAGACGAAACCGGCATGGACTTCACTCCTCTTCACAACTCAACAGGGCGATCGCCATGCCTATGATACAGATGCCCGACGCTAATGTATGTGTTTTGTGAGATAGAGGAGCGATCGCCCTTCAGTCCCTCCACTAGCTCCATGAACTCTATCCTTGATTGCCCGCTGACCGTAAAGATTTTCTGAAGCTTGCGGCATAACACCCTGAAATGGATGTAATACTTTAGATTAAGATTCGACGATCCTCTCTATATTGACTTCTACGATCCAGACCACTCTGAGGATGAAGAGCGATACCTCATTATTGGAGAATCAAATCAAGGGCGCTTGTTGATTGTGTCGTATACCGAAAGGGACGATTTAACACGCCTCATCAGCGCCAGAGAAGTGACCCGAGCCGAACGAGAATCTTATGAAGAGGCATAAATTAGACATGGAAGATGACTTAAGAACAGAGTATGACTTGACAAGCCTCCGAGTTAGAAGATTAGGGCCTGGAAGGAAGAGCTTTGGTGGAACAACAGTACGGTTAGAACCTGATGTTGCAGAGATATTTCCCGATGCTGATGCGGTTAATGAGGCACTGAGATTTTTGATTAGAGTGATGCAGGATAATCAGGCGATCGCTCCAACGGCACAAGCTAAGAATTCAAATGCAGCGGACGGCTGATGGATGCTGTTATGGAACTTTAAACACTGTAAAACTATCTGCTTGTGTTCAGAGCCTAGTTACCGTTACGTATTATGTATGGGCAAAAATACATTCATGTTGCTATAACAGAGTAAAGTCGATCAATCAAAATTCAAGGTTGCCCATATGCCTCAACAGAGTCCGCTCGAACTTGCGAAACAAGGAGATCCTATTTCTATTGCTGTATTAATAAACCATAATATTAAGCCCAAAGGGATAACTGCAAAAGTTAGTCGTAAGGATGACTGCCTGAGGATTATGCTCGAATCAAATCAAGTCCCCAACCAGGACAATTTGATCGAGTTTGTTCGCAATGGTATCTTAAAGCTCGGAATAGTTGAACTCAATACTCTTCAGGTTCTTGGACGAAAGGTAGGTGATCAAGCTCCTGCATGGAGTCAGACAATTAGCTTAAAAATGCCATCATCATCCTTAACCAATCAGGAGGTGATATCAGAACCGCAAGATGTGCATTCCCACCCTGCGCAAACTCCTACATCCTCTTCTCAAAAGAATAATATTCCAACAGCTCAAAATAGTAATCTAGTCCCTAATTCTGGCGGTGATGCTAATCCAGACGTAATTTTGCTTCGAGAAGCAGCACAAAAAGGAGATCTTCAGGCTATTTCCAGCCTTATCGGTCGGGCAATTGCACCTCGGAATATAAAGGTGGACGCGATAATGCAAGATAGGGTTACTTTGTGGTTGAAGATATATCCCCTAGCGACAATGCAACCTCAATCCTGCATCCAGGCTGTAACTAGCATACTGAATGATATTCAGCCAGGTAAAATACATTTAGTAAGAGTTTCAGAGATTTCATCAGACAAGAAGACGCAAGTATGGAACCGATTTCTTGCTCTTAAGAATGGTAAAGTCGTAGACAAAACAACTTCTCTTAACATACGTCTTGGTGTTGTTGTTGTTTTAATTATTGGTTTAGTAGGTTATTGCGCTCTCCCGAAACAGGCTACTACATATCGCACTGCCACATCTACCTCGCCTGCATCAGGTCAAGAGCAAAGTCAGTTGCAGCAAGGTGAGTGGTATGAAGGAGGCACCTTACATAATGCGGGCGCACTTGAATGGCAACAAGCAAGCTATGAGAATAAGTTGGCGACTTGTGCAGACTTCGTTTCAAGTATGTGGGAGGAAAAATCGCTCAAGCCATCGATTCAGAACCAGATAAAATCTATGGATGATATACGGACGCTTGCTCAAGAGCTTGTAACACAAATGGATGCAGCAATGGAAGAAAAATCAAATCCAGAGGAAAATGAACAAATTTATGCAAATCAAAAAGTAAGTGATATTGCTGTTATATTAATGCTATCGATGAATTGGCTTAAATAATTTAGTCTGTTGAATCCATGGAACCAATAATGTTTGTGCACGACGACCGTCAAAAATCATTACTTGGATGCAAAAATTGTCTGCAGCAGGTGATAGGCACCTTTAACATGTGGAGTTATTGGTAGAGAAGCAAACATAAAATTATTCTTAAGATGCGGCAACAAATAGAATTTCTCCCTTGAAGGCTGACAATGTAGTGGCAGGAATGTAATTTCCTGAGGCTAGTCAACTACTGTTGAAATAGTGCGTTAAGACCATCAAATCTATAAGCCTTATGAACTGGACAGAGTTGCTCAAATTTATTGGGGGTGGGACAGCTTTCCTCGCTATTGCTGCCTGGCTTATTAGATCGTTGACGCTTCAAGTTTTTTCGAGAGATATTGAGAGGTATAAGTCTGTATTAAAAAAAGAAGCTGACAAAGAGATTGAATCCCTTAAAAATTCTCTGAATATTGAAGCTTTAAAACATCAGATCAGGTTCTCCAAACTCCAAGAGCGAAGAGTTAGTGTAATAGAAGAGACCTATAAAAGAATAGTTTCCTTGGAAAAATCATCAGCATATCTTACTACCGAGGCAAGAACAGAAGATTATGTCTACCTTAAGGATAAAGCGGATAAATTTATTGATGAGTTTTTTGAATTCAATTCTTTTTTTGAGTCCCATGCAATTTATTTCCCTGAAAATATTGCTAACAAAATAAAAGATTTTAATGATTTGATATTCAATCTTTCTATAAATATTGTTTATCATTCAAGCCCCAAAAGTATTGAAAATTTTATTGAAGCTTTTCGGAAAGAAGAGAAGTCCTTTAAGTCTAGGAATCAAGAAATAAGGAGATATATTGAATCTGAGTTTAGAAAATTGCTGGGTGTGACTGATTAAATAAATTTTCGGGCTTTACTGCTAGCAGGCGAATGATATCGATTCACGCCGACAGTCGAAAGGTGATCAGTTATGACGTAAAGAGCATTGATGATAGGTGATGGGCAAAACGTTAATCTACCATTCTATAATACTCAGCCATACGGCATCTGCCTAAGACGAACAGGCCAGTCTGCAGATATTGAAAGAAAAAGCGATCGCCTTTTTAGACTTCAACAGTAGAACTAGCGATCGCTCTGTTTCTTTGACCAGAGGGGCGATCGCGCTGATGTTTCAAGCCCCATTGCCCTTTGACTATAAGTTCATACCTAAACGTAGTGGTCGATTTTTTAGAGTAACGTGCGTTGATGCTTGGCTAATAGCCTTTCCGCGTCGTCGTCACACAACGGTCGCGATGCTAGGTAGCCTTGCCCAAATTGGTATCCAAGATGCTGTAATTGTTGAAGCTGCTCCCGCGTCTCAATTCCCTCAGCGATCGCTTCTAGACCAAGCTGATTGCTGAGCGCGACAATGGTTTCCACGATTTGATAATTACGCTGTCCATTTTGCATAGCGTCCACAAAGGAGCGATCGACTTTGAGATTGTCTACCGGTAGGCGATGCAGATAATTGAGGGATGAGTAGCCTGTACCAAAATCATCAATGCTAATCTGGATATTGCGCTCTTTAATGCTTCTTAGTAAGTCAATCGTGGCTTCAACATCATCAATCAACATACTTTCAGTGATTTCTAAGGTCAAACAATGCCCTGCCAGGCGCGTTGTGGCCAGAACCCGGTCAATCTTATCTAGTAAGTCGGGCTGCTTTAAGTCTTGAACAGAAAGATTGACGCTGACTTTCATTTGTTCCATCGCTGGAAATTTAGCTTGCCATAGCGCTAGCTGATGACAGGCCTGATGCAGAGCCCAGTCGTCGATCAGGGTAATTAAGCCTATTTCTTCAGCAACGGCAATGAAGTCTCCTGGAGACTTAAGACCCTGAGAGGGATGCTGCCAACGAATGAGGGCTTCAAATCCCGTTAAACGTCCGTCTTCTAAGGTGAAAATAGGCTGGTAATACAGCACAAATTCCTGACGATCAATGGCCTGCCGTAGATCCTGCTCTAGATGCAGGCGCTGCATAGCCTGTCGATGCATATCGGCGTCAAAAATTTCATAGCGGGCTTTGCCATTCATTTTGGCCCGATACATGGCAATGTCAGCATCGCGCAGAAGGTGGGACGCTTGTTGATAGGCTTTATTGCCGAGGACAATACCAATACTCGACGTTACATACACATCTCGTCCTTCAATCGTGAGGGGCGATCGCAATTCAGAAAAGATACGTTCTGTGGCATGAACAACCTCTTGAATGCCCTCTACACTTTCCAGCAGCAGGACAAATTCATCACCCCCCAACCGTACCACCAGATCCGTTGCTCGCACAATCGACTGCAAGCGTTGGGCGATCGCTATGAGGAGTTGATCACCCGCTAGGTGCCCCAAGCTATCGTTGACTACCTTAAAGCGATCTAAGTCTAGAAATAGCACCGCATATTGATAATGGTCAAGGCGACGAGCTTGGTGGATGGATAAGGATAGTCGTTCCATCAGCCAATTGCGATTGGGGAGACCGGTCAGTGCATCATGCAAAGCATCGTAGCGCAGACGTTCCTGCACTTGAATCCGTTCGGTGACATCTCGGGACGTAGTTTGCAACTGGATAATAGTCCCTGTCGCATCTAAAATGGGGCGAGTTAAGGTTTCAAACCAGATGTAATGCCCAGATCGATGGCGCATACGATAGGTAATCGGCGTTGATTTACCTGAGATAGCTACAGCCCGACTTTCTTGGTAGACGCGATCGCAATCCTCTGGATGGAGAAACGTTGAGGGTTCCTGCCCCACCATGTCGTTATACTGATAGCCCAATAGACTTTCACAGGACGGGCTGACGTAGATATATGTACCGTTCAGCTCATGGAGACAAACAAGATCGTTAGTATTTTCTGCTAATAGACGGTAACGAGCCTCACTGTCTCGCAGGGCTGCTTCCGCATACTGTTGCTCTGCTTCACCCCGTTTGCGATCGCTGATGTCAATGATCAAGCCATCCCAACTAATATCGCCATTGGCATGGCCTGTTGGTCGAGCGATGCCCTGCAACCATTTTAGCTGCCCATCGGCTGTGATAATGCGATACTGGCACTCCCAGGTTTGCAAGGTTTGTTCAGATAGGATAAAAGACTCCTGGAGCATCGAGGCATCATCAGGATGGGTCATGGTTGAGATGATCCGAGGATTTTGTAACGCCTGATCAGGGTCAATGCCATAGAGTTCTCGAAAGCCAGAACTAATGTAGGCATAGTGATCTGAGCCATCAGAGCAGATACGATAGCCATAGATGACGCCGGGTACATTATCTGCCATGGTTTGAAAGCGCCCTTCGCTTTCTCGGAGTGCCGCTTCAGCACGGCAGCGCTCTGCCAATTCATCCTGTACCTGTTGGGATAGCGTGGCCTGCTGGATAGCTATCTCAAGCTGATCGGCCATGGCCTGGGCCAGATCCCGTTGCTCTGGGTGCCAGGTGAAGGGCTGTTGATCAGTATAGAGGACAAAGCTCCCCCATAGACAGTCATCCACGACTAAGGGAATCAGCAGCCAAGCGCCAGATGGGAACAAGGTCGTATCTGGGTTCATATCATCCACTTGCACAACCTCTAGGCGCTGGAGGCGATCGCTCCAGGGAGTATGGTTGCCTATCCTATCTAATGTCCAGGCAGGGGGCTGATCGGGATGGCTACAATAGTCTGCCAGGGGTTGCCATAGTTCTTGCTTGGCTTGATACTGAATAACACCGCACCGAGGGCAGTCTAATAGCTGGGCTGTTTCTTGGGTAGCTAGGGTAAAGATTGGATTGAGATCAACCGTCGAGCGAATGGCTTGGAGCACCCGATTCATCGCCTGTTCACGGTGCAGTTGCTTCTGGATCGCGGTGACGTCCCGTCCTACCGACTGAATTTCCACCAATTGCCCATCATCAAAAATTCCTAAATTAATCCACTGTGTCCAGCCGATTTGGTGATCCGATCGCTGATCGCGATTCATATTTTCAAAGGTAGGATGCTCTGGAGTTAGTCCTGCAATTTTGCGATGGATTGTACCAAGATCGTCCGGCGGTACAAAGTCGCCCCACCTAAGGCCCAAGACCTCTTCTAGCGGTAGACCTAGGGCAGAACAGAGTGCTTCGTTGGCAAAGGTGATTGTGGTATCCGGCAGCGATCGCAAAATAAGATCGGTCTGGGCTTGGATGACTTGACGGTAGAGGCGATCGCGGGTTTGTCTAGTATTTTCAATTACCTGCTGTTCCAGCTCCCGACGTTTGCGATCGCTAATGTCTTGAAAAGCAACAATCGCGTAGACAACCTGCCCTTGGTCATCAAAAATCGGTGTTCCCCACATGTCTAAGGGAATGATGCGATCGGGGCGATGGATTTCTAGATCATCCACCCACACGGTTTCTCCCTGTAGGGCGCGGCTCACGGGTAAGTCTTCCAAGGGATAGACAATCTGCCGCGACCCATGATAGAGGTGTAGGCTATTCGACAGATCTGAGAGAGAATGATCCAACCAGCGATCGCCGCCCCAAAGCGATCGCCCCACTTGATTCACATACACCAGCTTCCCTGCCGCATCATGCACGGCTATGCCGATGGGGGTTGCCTCTAGAAACTGCAGCAGACGATGGTCGCTTTGTGACGTTTCACCCTTCGAGAATGACTGCGCGTTGAGCAACGAGGTCACCAGCATTTTCACGGACTCTGGCGTGTTGTCCCAGTCGGCGGCAGGAATCTGCTCAATAGAGAGGGAAGAAGGATGATCCATGATCTCAGATCTCAGCAGTGGTAAAGGATGATTGGTTTGAATTGCCTTAAATGTAGCTTTTCTAGCTTTCCAGTGCTGATGCTGTTGATGGATCGTTGATGGTGTGACGGGTTTGACGACCTGCTTGAAGCGGGAAACGGGGTAGAGCTTGACCTAAGACGATGACATGGGCAGCATTGCCTAGGACGCAGTTGCAACGCCGTCCTCCACTCCTCTATCTATTCACCAAGATGCAGCGCTACACTGACGTATAAGACCAGCCCTGATTAGCCCACTCCGTTTGTATTGCAAGGACAAGTCCCATGACCGTCGCTCCTCTAAGCTGGGCAGAACTGGAGGCTCTGACTGGCACTCAGATCGATCCGGTTTCTGGCCCCACCAATGCTCAAGCTCAGCTCCGTCTGTTTGGTGCTGCGGAATCGGATATCCGCGTCACCCTCTACCGCGATAACCATGCCTGGTGTCCCTACTGCCAAAAAGTGTGGCTATGGCTGGAAGAAAAGCAGATTCCCTACCGCATCAAAAAAGTCACCATGTTTTGCTACGGGGACAAGGAACGGTGGTACAAAGACCTGGTTCCGTCGGGCATGTTGCCAGCGCTGTCCCTCGACGATCGCATGATCACCGAAAGTGACGATATTTTGCTGGCCTTGGAGCAGACGTTTGGCCCCCTCACCCAGGGCTTGGAAGACGCTGCTGTGCTGCCCCTGCGCCGGTTAGAGCGCCTGCTGTTTCGAGCTTGGTGCGCTTGGCTATGCTATCCCACCACCTCATCTCGGCAGGAGGAGCGCAACCGCAGCCAGTTTATCGCCGTGGTCGCTAAGGTGGAGCAGGCCCTAGCCAGCACCTCTGGCCCTTACTTTCTGCCTGAGTTTGGCAGTGCGGATGTCATCTTCACGCCCTATGTGGAACGGATGAACGCCAGCTTGTTCTACTACAAAGGCTATTCTCTGCGGGAAGAAAATCCTGGGCTATCAGACTGGTTTGACGCCATGGAAAGCCGGCCGACCTATCGTGGCACCCAAAGCGATTTCCACACCCATGTCCATGACCTGCCTCCCCAGATGGGCGGTTGCTGGGAGAATGATCATCCCCAAACCCGGATCAATCAACTGCGGGTGGATCAGGGCCCATGGCTGGGGTTACCGGATGTCACCTATCCCGAACCGGAAACGTCTCGCGCTGAGGCCTTGCATCGGGTGCTGAAGCATCGGGCCAGTATTGTTCGCGTCAATCCGGCGGATGATACGGCCTTTGATACGGCGCTGCGCTGTGCCCTCACCCATTTGATGACCGGTGACTTTTGTGCGCCACCCCCAGGCTCTGACCTCTCGCTGCGCTATTTGCGCGATCGCATCAGTGTACCTCGGGATATGTCTATCTACGCTGCCAAACGCCTGCGGGAGTCCCTAGAAGCGACGGCAGCGATCGCTGGCGATCGCCAAGGGCCAGCGATTCCGAAGCAGCATCGACGGGATCAAAATCCGGCCGAGTTTGCGCGATCGTGAGCGATCGCCCTTCCTTGCCCCAACGGCTATAATCCAGATGAGCCTGTGATTGAGGTTGTGCTATGTCCACCGCCCATTTCCCGATTCCGGAGCCCAATGCTGAGCAGTCGATGCAGCAGGGGCAAGCCTGCTTAGCAGCGGGAGACGTGACCGGGGCGATCGCTCACTTTAGCGCGGCCCTCCAGCATCAGCCCACCCCCGAGCGTTTTCTGAAGCGGGCCTCGGCCTACCTCAGCCTCAAGACCAGCGCCGCTGCCATCCTAGATGCCCAGTGCGCCACCCAGCTCGATCCCTCCATGGCGATCGCTCACCATCTCTTGGCCAAGGCCCATGCCATGGCGGGTCACGTTGACGAGGCGATCGCTGCCTATAAGCAAGCCGCCCACCTCTATCTCAACCAGGCTGATGCCGACAGCGCCAAGGCCTGCATTGCCCAGATTGATCGGCTCCGGGCGTCGGTTTTGCCCCAACCGTCTCCATTGCCCCCACCCTCCCAACCCACCGCCAAGCCCCTGATCTCTCCCCAAGCTTTCCTAGAGCAAGCCTTGGCTAAGATGGAGCAGCGGAACTACCAGGGAGCGATCGCTGACCTGAGTTGGCTGCTGAAGTTTGAGCCAGACCAGGCCGATGTGCTGTGCAAGCGCGCCTATGCCTATGCGAAGACAGGACAGGCCCAGGCCGCCATCCAAGACCTAGCCAGGGCGCTCAGCCTTGACCCTGAGAATCCGAATAGCATCAAACAGCGGGGCATTGTGCGCCTGGTCTTGGGAGATGGACGCGGTGCTGTGCAGGACTTCAGTCAACTGTTGCGCAATGGGGGCGATCCACGTTTGCTGCTGTCCCAGCGGGCCAAGGCCTATGCCCAGATGCAGGCCTGGGATGATGCGTTCAAAGACTATGCCAATGCCCTAGGGTTTGAGCCAGACAATCCCGACCTCTATGCTGGACGGGCGGCGGTGTGGGAGGCGAAGGGCGATCGCGAAGAAGCGCTGAAGGACTATCAACAGGCCGCCACCCTCTGGCTGAATCGGGGGCAGTGGACGGCCTACCAAACGATGCAGGATCGGATTCAGGGCCTGCAGTCGAAGGGGAAGCCCAATGCCCTGCGTCTCCTGATTAAATATATGGTGGCCAATTGTCCCGTGGTGGATGTGGTGCTGAATGGTGATTATCGGTTCAACATGATCCTGGATCCGCAGTTCAGCCTGACGCTGATTTCTCCCGTGATTGCCCGCACCGCCAATGTCATACCCTCCGGCAAACGCTGGTGCTATACCAACGATGGCGGCATGATGGAGCTAGCGGTGGGTCTGTTGCAAAGCGTCACCCTCGGTTCGGCGACCCATCAAAACATCACGGCAGCGATCGCCAACCAGGAAACGGAAGCAGTCCTAGGACAGGATGTACTACGACATTACCAACTGCGCATTCTAGACCAAGAAGTGGAGCTGGTGCCAAAATCATCGATCTAATGGGCAGGAGCAGCAAACTATCCTGATAGCCCACGAAATGGATGAGTGTATCTATAGCTGTGATTAAACCTGAGTTCGATGACGTTATGAGTAGACAACCTGATCAATACGTAGAATGCGTTAGGCGAAGCCGTAACGCATGAAAGCCTTATGGGTGTGTTACTACAGTTATCCCTTTGCCATTCACCCGTTTGACAGACTGCTCCCTCTTGTTCTACGGATAAGCTAATTTCCTATGAATGTTTACCATCCATGGCTTCTGCGCGTTCGTCCCGCATTTTTAGCCTCATTTTTGAAGCAAGTGTTGCAGATCAAACGGTCTGTGATCGCCTCGGATCATGGTCGATTTTTTATCGATCCGGCTTCGAACTTTGGCCATGCCGTCACCTCCGATTCTGGCTATGAGCCGGAGATGGTGGAGGTTTGCACAAGTCTCCTTCAGGCGGGCGATACGTTTTTGGATATTGGTGCCAATGAGGGTTTTTTCTCGATGTTGGCATCTAAGCTGGTGGGCGATCGCGGCAAGGTGATCAGCATTGAACCCCAGAGCCGTCTACAGCCTATCTTATTTCGCAATATCTCCGAAAACCATGCCTATAATGTGCGGGT
This sequence comes from Leptolyngbya sp. CCY15150, assembly GCF_016888135.1. Lineage (NCBI taxonomy): Bacteria > Bacillati > Cyanobacteriota > Cyanophyceae > Leptolyngbyales > Leptolyngbyaceae > Leptolyngbya > Leptolyngbya sp. CCY15150. Next base: position 7,831 of record NZ_JACSWB010000123.1, on the reverse strand, counting down.
TTTTCAGGTGGCGATCGCCGACTCGATGGGGATGGCTGAGCTTTGCCTATCGCCAGATATGAATACTGGCAGTAGTGGCCTGGTTCAAACCACGCGCTACAAAACGCCGACAGAAACCGTACCCCAGATGCCGTTGGGCGACTTTCTGAGCTGGCTAGATCTCGATCGCATCAAGCTAATGAAAATTGATGTGGAAGGGTTTGAGTATGAAGCGATTTTGGGCGCTCAAGCGTTGTTTGAAACGGGTATGATTGAGCATATTGCCCTAGAGCTACATCCGACGATTCTGCAAAAGCGAGGTAAGCCGGAGCAAGATATTCTGCATTTCCTCAACCGCTGTGGCTATCAGGCTAATCCAGTTTTCTCGACGCTGGTGCTTAGTAAAGTATCCTAGGGGCTGGTTAGTTTAGCTTAGGAAATGGGGGGATAAACGATGGAGAGATTAATCAAGAAGAATACTCGGCAAAACGCAACAGACCCGAAAACCGAAGGCGTAGTTGTGGCGGGTGTCGCGCGAGTCGCCGTAGCGATAGGCAGAACGGCAATCCCTAGGAATGAAGACCCACGAACCGCCGCGCAGCACTTTAATTTTATTATCTTCACTTTTATTTACCTGCGCACTGCCATCGTTCGGCGCTTCATTATAGCTACCATACCAATCGTCTTCGCACCATTCCAGCACATTACCATGCATATCGTATAGCCCAAAAGCATTGGGCGGAAACGTTTTGACATCGGTGGTTTGATCTCGATATTCTCCAGGAATACCTCGCCCAAAAATTTCTTTGGCTCTGTAGTTTGCCAGTTCATCGCTGAGGGTTTCGCCAAAGTGAAACGGCGTGGTGGTACCAGCTCGGCAGGCATATTCCCATTCGGCTTCGCTGGGCAGGCGATAGGTGCGATTGGTTTGCCGAGACAGACGGGCACAAAACTCCTGGGCATCGTCCCACGATACCTGCTCCACTGGTCGATTTGCACCTTTAAAGCCGGAGGGATCAGGTGTTAGATCTCGATCAACCCGGTCGTACCCGGCTACCACTCGCCACTGTTCTTGAGTCATGGGAGTACGGGCCATGGCAAAGGGTTGGATCTTAACGGGATGTTGCGGATACTCACGCTCGTAACTACCGGGATCCTCCGGAGTTGACCCCATAAGAAACTGACCACCGGGGATGAGCATCATGTCTAGGGTCGTGTTGTCATCCAGATGTTCGATGAAGCACTGACCTTGGTGGGTTGTTTCCCGCAGAATGAGGCGGCGGCTGGGGGTAGAAGACTCAGGCATCCGTTATATCCCATATGTTCTTGTCGGTGGGACTGGCGCAACCGCAACAGCCAACATTGTTGTTACTCGTTCATCAACTGCACCGTTGAATTATAGCTTGACCTATGGCCTAGCGTCTCTTGATTGGCTCAACCGACGAGATCCTATTTCTTCGTCTCAAAAACTGTCCATTACATCTCCTTTCTCAAAAGGCATATTGGCTTTGAGGGCAGGTATAAGTGTCATACATGTGGTCATTGCCCACCCTACGTTACCTCTATGAGGTTTGATATCTCCCAAAGCACAAAAAATGGCGCGAAACGCTGGCATAAAGGAAAAAGCAGAGGGTTAAGGAGTGCCTCGGGCGTGACAAACAACGCGAAAACCGTAGTAGCTGCGATCTGCAGGGATGATGTAGTTACGGTACGCAGACCGGCAATGCCACGGCTTGAAGTTCCAAGACCCGCCACGGCTTACCTTATTTTCATGTTTTTCGTTTTTGCTTATCCATGCACTGCCATCCTCCGGTGCACCTTTGTAATTATTGTGCCAACTATCCTCACACCATTCCCACACATTGCCATGCATATCATAAAAACCCCATGGATTACCTGGAAATGATCCTACATCTGTTGTTTCCTCATGATGCACACCTTTAGGTTCATCGCCATAGTTAGAGTTCCCGTTATAGTTTGCTAGATCGGTGGTGAGCATCTCTCCAAAATGAAACGGCGTGGTGGTGCCAGCCCGGCAGGCGTATTCCCACTCCGCTTCGCTGGGCAGCCGATAGACTTGCCCCTTTTTCAGAGATAAGCGCCGACAAAATTCTTGAGCATCATCCCAAGATACCCTCTCTACGGGGCGGTGATCACTCTTAAAGCGAGAAGGATCTGGATCTAGTTTCCGATCTATCGGATCATAGCCTGCCACAATCCGCCACTGTGCTTGGGTAATGGGCGTTTGGCTCATGCAAAATGGTGGAACGGTCACCTCATGCTGCGGGCGTTCACTATCATTGCTCTCTAGCTCCCCCTCAGGCGCACCCATGGTGAAGGTGCCGCCGGGAATGGCGATCATGTTGAGGGCGATGAGTTGTTCTGAATCATCGTTTAAAGGTTCAACATAGCCCCAGGCCACTCCTGCCTGCTCTTGGATGACCCACTCTTGCCCTATCCCTAGAAATCGAAGCTGTTGTTCGATCATGGCAGTAATGAAGTCGAAGCGATCTTGGATATCGACAATGGTTTTGGATGTGTAGGTAATGGTTTGCAGGGGCGGAAAGTTGATGAATTCCGCGACTTCGTATTCCAGCTCTTCATAGGTGATACCTTCAGATTGAACCGGCTGTTTTTGATCAGAAGACAACGGCGTAGGCCGCAACACCGTCTCATAGCGCTGGGCGATCGCTCTGTAGGAGCCTCCCAAACGCCGTAAAACACTCAGCCCGACTTCGGCCAGCGGTAAGGCCCTATCCCCCAACGCCGTTCCCGATTCTTCAAAAGCAGCGAGGAAGGCTTCAAAACTGGTGAGGGTATTGCCAGCTCGATCTTGGATGAGTTCGGTGAGGCGATTTAAGACCTCCATCGTCCGCTGCACCGGCACGCCATCGAGGAGAAGATCACGGACGCGATCGCCCTCCCCAGCCGTCTCCTGATCGCCAAAGAACCGATAGCGGCAGACCTCATCATCCACCTGGTCGCAACGCTGCAATAAACCACTCAGCAACACCTCCGCCACATGGTCTTGCCGCGCCTCGGGCACAAAGACATCGCGCAGCAGATCAATCACCGGCAAACTCACCGGCGTAGCGGCCATATAGCCTGCCAGCTTCTCCGCTGTCTCCGATGCCGTAGCGCGGAACAGGGCAACCCGTTGGCGGGCCGTACGCGGGGGATGTTGGGCGATCGCCTCCCGTGATGCATCATAGTCCTGGGCGGCTTGCCGGATCATACTTAGCTCAAAAGCACGTCCTGGCGTTGGTGTATCGCCCATCCCAGCCACCACTCGGGCCCAGCGCAGCATCGATTGTGGATTCAACGTCACAATGGGCAACGTGAGCAGGCGTTGATCGTCATCCTGTGCCGGATCCTGCCCGTCGTCATCCCAGTCATCAGCGCTAGCTCCAGACAAGACCGGTGCGTTATCCATATCTAGGAGCGCGCTCGGTAGTCCCGGAGCGATCGCCCGCAATCGAACCATGTGCCCATCACTCAAGGCGGTGCGAGACCATAGGCGTTCTGGAAATAATTGCACAATCGAAACCGGCTGCACCGTAGCCCAATCCAGCAGAGTATAGTGGATGATGCCCCGTCGCCATAGCAGGGATGTGCAGTCGGTGACCAAGAGCAACAGCCGCCGCCCGCCCATATCCCGCAATTCTCGGGTATTGCGAGGACGTTGATTCATGGCAGGAGAGCGATCGCGCCATCGAGGAAACAGACGCACATCGTCCGGTTTGGCGGTGTTGGGATCGGGAACGCTCAACTGCCACGTGCGCACGGTGCGAAAGGCCCCTTGGTATTCCATCAAGTGCTGCAATTCAGCGATCGCCCGTTCCCAGATGACCGTCGTTTTAGAATCTTCAACGATAAACTCTAGATCAAGCCAGCGTTCTGGCTGCGATCGCACCACCGGAAGTTGCAATTGAGTTTCGGCAATTTGGGTGACGGTGGCCTCTTCATCTAGGTCGTAGCGGTTGCGGGATGGCACCTTTCGCATCAACGGCCGCAGCGATCGCGCTAGATCCAACCGTGTGCGCAGAGCCGGAGCCGCTGGAACTGGGAACGGCGTTCCTTGGGGCTTGTCTTGAGGTTCCGGAGTCTCGGCAGTGTCTTGGGGTGTGGATGGAGGGCGATCGTCGATGTAGAGACTCGTGGTGGGTTCGGCTGCGGGGATAGAGGGAGCCTCTACGGTTTGAATGGGCGATGGCGTGGGCTCTACCTCCGGTTCTGGAGCCGTGTAGATTGCTGGCGGCATAAACTGAGCTAGCCAAACCGCGTCAGCTAGGTCTCGGCCGTCTAGATCTAGCCCCAGTTGCGCTAACCGTTGCGCGAACTGTCCGATCGTTGGTCTTCGCTGCTGCTCAGATGTTTCCACAGGCGGTCAATCAGGTCTCCAGTTGCATGAACATCGGTGCTGATATTGGGCTTGCGATCGCGGGTAATTAAATAAATCGCATTGAGAAGTTGATCGGTGGCCAGATCTCCCTTGCTGCGATCGCTGCGTTTTTCAATAAAGCGCTTCACGAGGGCCGTGATCTGCTCCTCTGCTTGGGTAATCAGAGCTTCACCATTGACCTCCTGCCGTAGGTGGGCTTTGACGATGTCCGTCAACCGTTGTTCATTGGGTTCGCCCATGGTCAAACGAATGCAGCGACGCAGGAACGGCGGGGGAAAATCGCGCTCACCGTTGCTCGTCAAAATCATCAGAGGAAACTGAGTGCAGGCAACTCGACCATTGGTGATGGTGGTTTTTCCGTTTTTAATCGCCTCCAAATTCTCCTGCGATGTCTCATCCTGGCTCGGAGGCGGGTTAAACGTAAATTCATGGTGATCTTTGTAGGCCGTGCGCACCGGCACCTGGGATTGAATATCTTCAATGCGCACCAATTCCGGAATCTCGAAGCGGCCTTCCTCAAAAACGTAGAGCAGATCGTTGGGCAGGTCGATATCGCTCTTGTCGATCTCATCCACAATCAAGATTCTCGGCTTCTTCGACGGCAGCAGGGCAGTTCCCAAGGGCCCTAAGCGGATATATCGACCGATGTTGTCAAAGCGCTTATCCTCATTTGGCTCTTGCTTGCTGGCATCCTGCAAACGAGCGATCGCGTCGTAAAGATATAGACCATCCTTGAGCGTGGTTCGGGTGGTAACGGGCCAGTACAAGACTTCACCTAGATCTAGCTCACGAGCGATCGCATAGGCTAGGGATGTTTTGCCACTGCCCGGCTTCCCCGTCACCAAAAGCGGCCGCCGTAGGTAGAGAGCTGCATTCACCAATTCAATTTCATTGGGCTCGGCTTGGAAGGTCTTGCCCCGTTCCTCTTGGCGGCGATCGGCCTGTCGCCAGGTGGGCGGTGGTGGCAGATTGTTCAACGCATCGGGATTGGGCTCACCGCTGCCGGTGAAAATAGGGCAGAAGAGGTTGGGATTGGGGGTTGGAGGTTGTGGATCGCTCATGGCCGCAAGGGGTTTAACACATCTCTGGATCGATCTGCGCCATCATCGTAGGCGGGACAACCTTTGGATCATCCCATACCAAGCTCAAATGATAGCCTAACGACACTTTTTCCTCATCTTCAATCGCCTCTTGGCGTTCTTCTAGGACACGCTTAGGCAAGTCGATCACTGTACAATCGAGAATGCGATCGATGTCGGAACAGAGGTTCTCTTTTCTCGCCCACAAAACAACCGGAAGCGCTACTTTATCTGCCAAGAATTTGAAAACTGCATCCGTGCGATCGCTGGTCAGATTCTCCAAGATGCCAATCTCTGCCGACTTGAGTTGTTTGAATAGTAATGCAGATTGACGGCTATCTGCTCGTACCACGCTAACGTTGGCTTGTGAGTGATAGTTGCTTTCTAGAGATTGCCATTTTTGCTGCCAGCGACGGTAGTATTGAGGGCTCGTTGGCGACTGGCTCAGATCCGTCCGCATGACCAGTTGATATTGGTTGCCAAGGGTCAAATCTGATTGCGTTCCACAAGCATCTAGATCGCTGCTCAGTTGAGAACGGGCCACAAAGCAATGCAGCATCGGTTCATCCAATATGTCTTGACTAGAAATCCATTGATCCAAGAAATCGGGTAAGTCAGCCAGAGCGATCGCCTCATTAGACAAGCTCGGTTTAGGTGGCTCTAGGGGATCATAGCGATCGCGATCGCGAATGATCCAAATCGAGATGTTTGCTCTAGCAGGATCCTGCTCATCCGCCTTAATCTGGATGACTAGGTGTTCCTGGGTTTGAGTAGCAGATATCTTGCGCTTTTTACGATATTGGTCGGCTTTAAAGTAGAGCTTTTCAAAGTCAAACTGGCGGAATGTTACCCATGTCTTGAGCGCATGCAAAAGCGATGGCGCAGGATTATCTTGCAAGACGATGACAAACATGACGAACTGAGTGAGGCGATCAACCTCCCTATCGTTTTGCCACCACTCTCGATTAGATAGGCTGCTTAGAAAGGTCAGGCGATCTCGCAACTCAGGATGTTTAGCCTTATCGCCATCGCTGTCACATAATTGAAATGCCGTTTCAGTAATAGTTGTGAGCTGAGATTGATCCCAATGTTCTTCCAGCACATCTGCAATGTAATGGGCATCAATCGTATTGAGAACGGGACGGAGCTTCGAAGTGGGAATGGCGTAGGCCGTACTCTTTAAATCTTCTTTTGCCTTGACCGCTGCCGTTGCGATCATTCCAAGAACAGCTTTTGTCCTGTCATTCCATAACGGCGCACCGCTAAATCCAGGACGAATAGTTTCATCGTTGGGATCGTCATACTTGCAAAGTTGCCAGCGCTCATCGGTCACCTGAGTTTTGGGACGATAGGCGTCAGAACGTCCACCTTCAGGACTACCAAAGCCGTACACTAAATGGCAATCGGCTTCAACATCTTCGCCACGGGTCTCAAGGAGATGAATCGGCCGCACAGCTTCAGGGGCCGGACTCAGGAGCTTAAGTCCTGCAATATCGCCCATGTTTAATTGATAGGGAACCCAGTCGATTACCCTAGCCTTGATCATGGCATTGGGAGCTAGGATATGGAAATTTAGCTGAATGATATTAGTAAACAGATCTTCATGGGTCTTGACATCTGTTTTCGGTATACCCATGGCTTCCAGTACAACATGGGCACAGGTCAAAACATACCCTGGTGCAACCAAGAACCCGGTTCCCACAACTACATTCTTGTCATTTGAAAGAATTCGCACCGTTGCCCGTTCATAATCGGTAACACTGAACGTCATTGCTTCTTCCACTTCAGCGTGATTTCGTAGGTGGCTTCTCCCCCTACTTTGGTCACAACTGCCCCCACCTCGCCACTCAGCTTAACGCTGAATTTCACCTCGACTTCATCTGCCGGATCATTCAGAGCATCCAACCGTGCCTTCAAGGATCGCACCATGGGTGTGACGCCAGCCATAGCTTGGCTGAAGGTTTGACGTGCCTGGGCCGCAATTTCGCCTGGTGACTTGGAAACAGGTGTTATTTCATCAGACTCGACTTCATCCACTTCCATCAAGATGCTCTCGCCATCACCCAAATCAAACTGCACAAGCTTTGTCATAGTTAGCCTACATTGACCTATACAAGTGTCACCACAGTCTAACCGATGTGCCAAAAGGAGGCTACCGTTGTCCGTAGCACAGCCTCCTGTGATGACCATCCTGACCGTTTCTTCACTCCCCAGATGCGTTCTTCCGGTCATTGTGGAATAACGTTATCCCACAAACTCCTACCCCGATGTTCTCAAAAAAAACTAGGGCGGCAAAACTAGCTGGAGAGCCTTCTGCTCCAGGTTAGCTAAATAAGCTGCAGGGGAACGTCGAAAATGCCGTTGTTGATTG
>NZ_JACSWB010000122.1 GCF_016888135.1 Leptolyngbya sp. CCY15150 | reverse complement strand
GAGATCATCTGTTGCTGTTCTTAACTGATGCGACCGTCCCGCCCACCAATAACGCCAGTGAGCAGGCGTTGCGCTGGAGTGTCGTCTTCCGCAAGGTGACCCATGGCTTTCGTTCGGACTGGGGAGCGGAGTTGTTTGCTCAAGTGCGCTCGCTGGTCAATACAGCAAAGCGTCAGGGCATTTCTGCCTTGGATGCCATTTTGCGTGCTCTTACCTCATCTCAGACCGATTGGCTATTCAGTTGAGCAATTACGTGGTGAGCAAGCTAGCGCTCCTGCAGAGGCTGTTGCCGAAGCACCCGTTGTTGAAGATCAAGCGGCCCCGGAGCCCGCCGCTGGAGGGGATGGGCACACGCAAGTATCCCAAGGGGGACAGGTGATTGAATCTGGCCCATACCATCTAGAACTGCTCACTGCCAATGAAGCGACCGGAGTTCACCTAGATTTCTTCTTACAAAAGGGCGATACCCATGAGCCGATCACCGATGCTAAGGTAATGGCGCAAATTCAGGCTCCTGACGGCACTCAAGAGTCTGTCGAGTTGAGCTATGATGTCGAGGGCGCACACTACACGGCTATGTTGCCTGTTACAGCCGCAGGAGACTATAACGTAGCTATTTTGTCGGATATCGGTGGTGAAAAAGTGAACGGACGGTTCACGTTTACCAAGTAGCACCAAACTCATATGCGATCGCCCTCTTGAGCATTGGGAATGTCAGTCACTGCCGTCTTTCAATCACAAAATGGGGGCAAAATTTCCCTAACGGTGAGGGTGCTACCAACTTTGGGAAGTTTGCTGTCCCCAGCGGTGGGTGCCTTACTGATGAGCCTTTCGACCGTGGTTATGGCGATTAACGCGGTGTTGCTGCGATGGGCGAAGCTGATCTAGGGGCATCCCCGCACTGGCGAGGGGGAGCTTAATGGTAAAGGTACTACCCTTAGAGACGGTACTCTTAACGTGGATGCTGCCGCCGTGGGCCTGAGCGATCGCCAGTGCGATCGACAGACCTAGCCCCGCCCCACCGCTCTGGCGCGATCGATCCTTTTCAATGCGATAAAAGCGATCAAAAATTCGAGGCTGATCGTTGGGGTGAATACCCACCCCGGTATCTTCTACCGTAATTAGGGCGTGCTTATCCACGGCTCTAAGGTAAGTGGTGACTTTGCCGTTGGTAGGAGTATGCTGCAGGGCATTGCTGACCACATTCAGAACCAGGCGGTAGAGCTGCTCCTCGTGACCAATCACCATCAGGGGCGGGGTGGCAGGCTGATCGAGCACTAGGTTAATGTTCTTGGCCATAGACAACGCTGCCATCTCCTCCTCAATATCGTTCAGGATGTTTTGTAGGCAGCAGGAAAAGCCAGGGGCTGTGGTTTGAATATCGAGCCGGGATAGCAGCAGCAGATCGCTGACTAAACGGGTTAAGCGATGGTTTTGGCGGGCAATTACCTGAAGCGTATCTCGCGCCTCGGCATCTGAGATATCTGGCAGTCGAATCACCGACTCGGTAGTAGCCTGAATGGCAGCCAGGGGGGTTCTCAGTTCGTGGGCGGCGTCTGCTGTGAACTGCTGGATGTTGCGGTATGACATTTGCACCGGCTCTAGCGCCACTCCCGCCAGCCACCATCCCGCCGCTGCAATCAAGGCCAGCGCCAAGGGTAAACCTAAGGCCATATTCCAGCGAACAGTAGCTAAGTAGGCTGCAAAGTCGTTAAGCGAACGACCTACCACGACCCGACCCACTAACTGCTGATCATCTAGAGCATACAGAGGCAGAACCACTTGGCGGTAGGGCCGACCGGATGAATCATGCAACGTTTTCCAGAGAGCGGCAGTATCGGGGCTGGATAGCCCTTGGGGGTAATCACCAGCGCTGGCTACTAATTGCCCGTTGGTGCCTAGCACCCGGATATAGTAATTGCCGGAGTATAGGTCATCGGGATGATAGTGGTTTTGGCTGTGCTCAAAGGGGGCCAGGCAGGGATCCCCCGTTAGGCAAAGGTTTGGAAGCAGGTCAGAAGAACCGCTCTCAATCTGACTATTGGCCGTGAGAGATTTCTCTAAGTTATCGTGAACGGCTTCGGCGACCGACTTTAGCTCTCGATCGGCTGCTACCCGATGGGCATGGGCAATGGCCTCATACATGCCCAGGGCACTAATGGCCAAGACGACGGCCATCACACCGGTATACCAACCGGTGAGTTGCCAGCGGCTGCGGCGAAATAGTCTATTCAGTTTTGAACCGGTATCCCATGCCATAGACGGTTTCAATCATGTGGTCACAGTTATACTGCCCCAATTTGCGGCGCAGTAGCCGCACCTGGGCTGCTACGACGTTGCTGATGGGGTCAGCGCCAAATTCCCAAAGCTGGTTGAGCACCTGCTCTTGGGTAAGAATCTGATCGGGGTGCTCCATCAAATATTGCAGAAGCTGAAACTCTTTTTGGGTCAGTGACATCGTCTGCTCAGCAGCGGTGCCACTATAAAGAAGAGCAATTCTGCGATCGCAATCCAGCGTCAGTGGCCCAACTTGAATTTGAGCCGGTTTAAAGTCAGCGGGGCGACGTCTCAAAGCCCGCAACCGGGCCAGCAGTTCATCCATGCTAAAGGGTTTGACCAGATAGTCGTCGGCCCCGGCATCGAGCCCTGCAATGCGGTCTTCGATGCGATCGTTTGCGGTCAGCATGAGAATCGGGAGAGCATTCTGCTGCGCCCGTAGCCAGCGACAAATCTCCAGACCATTTAGCCCCGGCAGCATCCAGTCAAGTACTCCCAACACGTAAGTGACAGTACTGCTCTCCAGATAGGTCAGCGCTTCATCCCCAGACTGCACCCAGTCCACCACGTAGGCTTCTTGGGTCAGCGTGCGCTTAATCGCTCGTCCTAGGTCGGGCTCATCTTCAACCAGCAAAATACGCATTAATCATTGCTCAAGCTATAGGCAGAAGCGGTAGCAGCAAGTAGCTGCACAACATTGCTACCCAAAAATACGCTACCCAAAAATACCACCTGATCATGAAACCACAATGAAATCGAGCACGGCAGCATTGCTACTCCAGTCAGTGCAGAGACCTTGAAAGAAACCCGGCTTTTCGGTCATGGCTGCGATGCGAAAAGCATTGACCGCTCGATGGCTCATGCGACAAGTCATGGTGGAGCTTTTTCGTTTGCTCCCCGAAACGGCACTGCCCGGACGTAACCCGAGCTAGGAGGTAAAACATAGATTTGGGTCTACACAATCTTGGTGTCGTCTTATGGTGCTAGCAAGATTTCGGCATCCGCAGGCATCCCCGGTTTGGCAAAACCACTCGGTTGGTCAATGCTTAGTTTTACACCAAATACTTGCTCTACGCGATCGCTTTGGAAATAGACATTTTCGGGTGTAAAAGATGCATTGGTATCAATGGCGATCACCGTTGCACTGAGAGGATGTTGATGGTGCGGATCATTGTCGAGATAGACTCTGGTTGCTTGCCCAACCCGAATTTGGGCGATCTGCCCGCCTGGAATGAACCCCCGCATATAAACCTGATCTAAGTCTACGATTCGCAGGAGGGGGCGGCTGGGCAGCACGACGGTGCCTGGTTCGACGCTACGGGTGGTAACGACCCCATCGATCGGGCTATAGACCGTCAAATGTTGCAAACGGCTCTGGATGAGCTGTCGGTTTGCCTCTGCGGTTTGGACATCGGCTTGCGCCCCCAACAACACGACCCGGGCTTGGTCTACCTGAGCTTGCAAACGGCTAATAGTTGTTTCCTGGCGATTTGGATTCAGCGTTGTGGTTTGGGCTTGGGTTAATTTCCCTTCCGCAATTTCGATCGCATGACGAGCAACCTCCACCGCAGCCTGACGACTGTGAAGTGCAGCCTGGGCTGTGTTCAGCACGGTTTGTGCCAAATCAGCGCGTTGTTGGGTTTCGGCACCTAGACTGGCCAGGCTCACAAAGCGATCGCGATCGACCCGCGCCTGTTCTAGCAACGCGATCGCTTCTTCGACTCGGGCTTGTTCCTGCGTTACAGCAGCCCGTGCTGTCGCCACCAAAGCCTCGGCTTCGGCAACTTGTCCCGTCGTATTGCCTTCCGCCTGCTGGAGGTTCAGCCTTGCATCTGCCACTTGGCTCTCTAGCACCACAATTTGTAGACGAGCTGCTGCTTCACGTTGTTTCGCCGCCTCAACCTGTGACTGAGCGGCTACCAACTCAGACTGTAATTCATCGTCGTCTAGACGCACCAACACTTGCCCCTGGGTGACGGTGGCTCCTTCGCGAACGGTGACTTCCTCAACCCGACCCGCTCCTTTCGTGCTGACATCCGTTTCATAGCCCTCAATGCGCCCACTCAACTGAATCAGGTTATTGGGTTGAGAACGGAGCCATAGATACCAGAGTCCAGTGCCGATGGCGGCGATCGCGACTAATCCGACGAGAATCCAGACCCAATGGCGAGACGTGGGTTTGGGCGCAGGGGGCTGGGGAGTTTCGGGCGGTTGGGGTTCTGTAGCCAGTTTCGGTGAAGTTTTTAACTGAGTCATGTTGAGGCGCATCCTTCAATTAGAGATAGAAAAACGTAGGATTGGAAAAGAGCTGAAAAAATGGATGAGTGTTAACTGAGCTGTCTGCGATAACGATTGGCGCTGATCAGGAGAGTGGCGATCGCAAACAAAAGCATGGCGATCGCGTGTAGCCACCAGACCTCCAGCCCCGTACCCTTGAGTAAGATGCCGCGCAGAATGACCAGGTAATGATACAAGGGATTAATTTTGGCAATCCAACGAAAGAGCAGGGGCATACTGTTAACGGATGTGACAGCGCCCCCTAATAAAATGATTGGGATATTTAAAAAGATGCCAACTAAAATTGTTTGCAATTTGTTATTAGAAAAGGTAGAAATCGCCAGTCCAATTGCTACACCAATTTGGATGTAGAGCATCGAGAATATTAACAACAGCAGCAGATTGCCGCGAAAGGGCAGTTGAAATACCCCATAGGCAACGGCAAAGCACATCAGCAAGGTGCCTGTGAGCAGCCCGGAAATAGGTACGATTTTGGAAATAAGAATGGCTGTAGACGCGACAGGAGTCATCAGGAGTTGCTCTAAGGTTCCCTGATCCTTTTCCCGCACTGCTTCCACAGCGGCTGCCAGGATTGCGCTCAACGTTAGGATCGTGCCAATCACACCAGGGACAAAGAACCAGCTATCGAGCGTTCCGGGATTGTAACGAAAGCGAATATCTGCCTGCATGGGAACGGCTAATGGCGTTGATAGGGGTTGGTTTTGCGCCAGCAGAGTTAAGTTAAATTGAGTGGTAATCTGAGCCACATATCCCTTGGCTAGACCAGAGCTGTAAGCATTAATGCCATCGATGGCGATCGCCACTTCTGATGTGCCGGTTTGCAACAGATCGCGGCTGAAGGTGGAGGGAATGATCAACCCAGCATCGACGTGCCCCTGTTCAATGTGTTGCGTCAGGTTTTGCTGGTCATAGGTGTAGCTCTTCGCAAGAAACACCTGATTGGCCGTGAAGGCATCGACTAGATCACGACTGAGCGCAACCTGATTTTGATCCAAAACGCCCAGCCGGAGGTGGGAGATATTGGAGTTGAGGACATAGCCAAAAATCACCATTGAAAGGATGGGGGCGATCGTCAGGAAAATCACCAGTTGACGATTTCGCAATAACTCCGTGGATTCTTTAATCAGGAGAGCCAAGAGACGACGATTCAGCATAAATTAACTCGCTAGTTGCATCCGACGCATACCCCACCAGGCAAGCCCAAACTCAGCCAGTCCCAAGATCAGCATGGCAAGAATCAAAGACCATGTGCCAAACCACCCCGATCCCCGCACAAATACATCCCGACAGAGTTCGATGTAATAGCGCACAGGCACCAGATAGGATGCAATCGAAAACGGAAAGGGCACACTATTGAGCGGAAATAGAAACCCTGCCAGGAGAAATGCGGTTAACACTTTAATGGTGCCGATCGCCTGCACCGCTGCACTCTGGGTCGTGGTAAAAATGCCAATGATCAACCCCAACTGCACACCCGCTAACAGAAACACCGGGGTGCCAAGCAGCAGAGGGAATGGATCGCCGACCAATCGAACGCCAAAGCACAGGAAACCCACGATAAACAGCAGGAGCGCTTCCCCTAGCCCCACAGCGATGTAGGCCAGGGATTTGCCGATTAGCAGTTCCAAGGCGCTGAGGCTGGAGGCATACAGTTGCAGCATCGTACCCTGTTCTTTTTCCCGCACCAGGGCGATCGCAATCAAGAGCGGTGGGAAAATGGCCAGGATTACCCCATAACTTCCTGGCACAATGAACAGGGATTCTTCCCGGCCTGGGTTAAACCACAGCCGCACCTGAGCCACGATACCCAAGGTTTTGGATAGTTCCCCCAACTGTTCTTGCACAACCGCCAGGGTGGTTCCTTTGATAGCCAGGTCGATCACACGGGCATTGATGGTGTCGCTACCATCGATCACCACCTCCACAGTACCTGTTCTCCCTGCCGCCGCATCGGCTGCAAACCCCGCAGGAATGGTAATTTGGACTTGAGCCGTGCCGCGATCGAGGGCATCCGGAAAGCGTCGCCCTTGCCACTCCGCTGGAACAAAGAGATTGGTGGCATAGAGTCGTTCGATATAGCTGCGACTTAGCGTCGTTTGATCTAAATCGCGCGCCACCAGCGGGATATTTTTAGCCTCCAGGCGAATCGCAAAGCCAATAATCAATAAGGCAATGACAGGTAGAATGAACGCCAGTGCCACCCCTAAGCGATCGCGCTGAAACTGCTGCAATTCTTTGAAAAACTGATTGCGAATCCGGCGAATGATCATGGCGGTGCGCCTCCGGCTCGTTGAACTTCGCCAATAAAGGCATCTTCTAGTGAAAAGGCAATGGGTTGAGCTTCACTGAGAGGTAACTGGGCTTGTTCGAGCCGCGATCGCACCTGGGGTAATTCCTGATTGGGATCGTCCAAAACAACGTGGAGGCGATCGCCAAAAATAGAGACGCGCCAGGGTTCCAGGTGTTGTCGCAGGCAATCATAACTGGCTTGCAGTTGCCCCACCCGCAATTCAAATAACTGACCGGGTTGAGCCGCTTTAATGGCGCTTGCCGACCCCTCTGCCACCTTGCGACCCGCTACCATAAAACACATCCGGTTGCACTGTTCCGCCTCATTCATGTAATGCGTTGTGACCAGAATCGCGGTGCCATTGCGGGCAAAGTCGTTGATCAGTTGCCAGAACTGCTTTCGGGCTAGCACATCCACGCCAGAAGTGGGCTCATCGAGAAATAACAGCGTCGGTTCATGCATGACCGAGGCACCAAACGCAACCCGCTGTTTCCATCCCCCCGGTAATTGCCGAGTCAGCAGATGGGACTGGTCTTCCAAGCCACAAATCGAGAGCACCCAGCCAATCTTTTCCTGCCTTTGTCGAGCCGAAAGACCATAGACTCCACTGTAAAACTGCAAATTTTCGAGAATGGTCAAATCATCGTAGAGGGTAAACTTCTGGCTCATGTAGCCAATCTGCTGGCGCAGGGCCGCACTCCGCAGATCGCCCGTTTCCCCGGCGATCGCAATGTCTCCTGAACTGATCGGCAAGAGCCCACACAGCATCTTAATCATGGTGGTTTTGCCCGCTCCATTTGCGCCCAGCAAGCCATACACTTCGCCATAGTGAATGTCTATATCTAGATCGACCACCGCGTGAAATGCCCCAAAGACACGGTTGAGGTGACGGGCAGAGATAGCGATGGCAGAGGTAGATGGGTGGGTGGATGGGTGGGTAGATGGGGGCGATCGCGGAAATGAAATGAATGGAGGAACGCCCCCTTTTCGTTGCAGCAGGGTTGTAAACACATTCTCTAGCGTGGGTGCTTCGGCTTGAATGCGATCGCAGCTCACGTCATTTTGCACGAGGCGATCGCGCACCAACTCTTCCCCATGCTTAGCATCGTTGACGAGTACTTCAATGCGATCGCCAAAGGTCGATACTTCAGCAAGTTGTACGGCGCTTGACCCGTGATCGACCAGCGGCAGTAAGGCCTGTTCAGCGTTTACTAATTCAGTCGTCCGAATCACCAACCGTTGCAGCCCCAACTCTGCTTTTAGGCTGGCGGGCGTGCCCACTTGCTGGATTTGTCCGTCATAAATTAACGCTACGCGATCGCATCGTTCGGCTTCATCTAAATCAGGAGTCGCCACTACAACCGTAATCCCTTGAGCAGTTAAGCTTGCCAGAATATCCCAAAATTCCCGGCGAGCAATCGTATCAACGCCTGTGGTGGGTTCATCGAGCAACAGGACTTGGGGTTCAGCGATCAGCGCACAACAAAGGGCAAGTTTCTGTCTCATACCCCCCGATAGTTGTCCAGCAAGGCGATCGCAAAACGGATCTAATTGCATGAGTTTGAGATACCGATTGCGGCGGGTCTCCAGTTCTTGTTCTGGGACTAGTCGCAGTCCGGCACTGTAGTTAATATTTTCCATCACACTCAAGTCAGCGTAGAGAGAAAACTGCTGGGTGAGGTAGCCCATATCGTTGCGGGCATCCCGAGCGGGCAATCCCAAAATAGTTGCCTCCCCAGCCGTTGCCTCCATCACGCCACCCAGAATATTAAAGGTGGTGGTTTTGCCCGCTCCGTCGGGGCCAATCAAACCAAACAGCTCGCCCCGATTAACGTCTAGATTGAGTCCGCGAATGGCAGCCGTCTTACCGTAGTGTTTGTATAAACCTTGAATACAGATGGTGATATCTGCAAGGGTGGGAAAAGTCGTTGCGATCGCTGAATGTTCAAGGGAAACAGGCATAGAAAAAGCCACGGTATGTTGAACAAAATTAGCTGAAATGAGCAGCGGACAGAGCCTTAAAAGAGAAATTGTCCTAAGGAATGAGACTGAAATAATATCGACTTTTGTAATGGCATAACACAGCTAACGTAGTGTATTAGAGAAACCTGAAAAGCATATTTCAAGAAGACTTGCGATTATTCCCTAATGCATTATGTTAACTGTGTGGCGTTGCTGAATGGCAGTATGATTCCGCAACATGTTGCATGGAGGTTCAGATCCTGTAGCTAGAGGTTCATCTCTCAGTTCAGCAACACCAACAGTGTTATACCACTATGAAAATCGCAGCTTATTCAATCCACGATCCTAAATCACTACGATAGTGATACCGCCACGCGATCGAGGAATGTACGTAGACTTAGGACATCACGTTGGCTTCTACAGCTATCCCTTTTATTTTTTGAACCGCGTCAACGCACGTTCCCAAATAGTGGAGTGCATTGTGACTAACTTACTTCTTTGGAACTTCCGTAGCCGCTTCTACATCCAGCCTGGAGGCGATCGCCTCCAAAGTGGCTTTTTCAGCTTCTTCCATCATCGCTACCTGGCTGTTTGACACAAGTGCCTCAAAGCCTCATTCTGGCGCTAATCGGCGTCCCTAAGTTGCGAGATTGAGATCGATGGCTGAAAGCCCTGATGTGAGGCACTTACAAGATCTGCAGTTTATGAGAATTCAAGGGTTTGACATAGACGTGCCAGATAGTCAGGATATTTCATCTATTATTGTTAGATTTCCAGTAATTATCAGTGTGACAGCCTAATGGTTGATATCAGGGTTGATTTGTTGCTTGAATGAACCAATTAATCGCGAAGTTTGGATCGAGTCTACTCCCTCTGTTGCCGCCGAGTGAACCACTTTTCTGGCGCGATCGCCCAAAAGATGATAGTGCTCAATCCAACACAAATCTCAAGATCGATGGCAGACAGTGATGTTGTTTGGAACAGGGGTTGCAAAACCGGACTATACATTACGGACATTGGTAGCCCAATGGTTAGCACAACAGCGGCTAAAAGCGGTTTGTTGGAAAACAGCCCCAAACGAAACAGCGAATCTCGATCAACGTATCGCTTCAGCCAGCTCAACTCGTGATAAGGTAAGCGTTGTAAATACATCGTCTGCCAATTTGCCTGCTCTGTAGACCAGTTGTGATAGGCAATGGCCAGCAAAAGTAATCCCAGCAAGAGTCCAATCTAAACAAGTTCCCGACCGACTCCACAATTAAACACACTCCCATATCAAGTCGGCTTGAATTGGATAGCGTCGGTGATGAAAACAGCACACATAACATTGGAAGCCAGCAAAGATCTCCTTCTCTAAAAAATGTTGACCGTCTATTGGTTATTTCTTGGAGTGATTTGGTTGATTTGGTTGACTTTGATATCAAATGTAAGAAAAGGATATTAGAGATAGAGCTTTAATGGAGGGGAGGGGCAATGGCTAAGGCTAAAGTTTAGGGTTCGATCAGGCGATCGCCACTCTTCCTATCTCTCTTAGCTTCCTTTTAGCTTAAGCGCTATATATTCATGCCTGAAAGTAACGTTGCAAAACTGTATCAGATATTTCTTTAGTGAGGCCATTGCATGTACTACATTGTCGAAACCCCCAAAACGTTTGACCAGGCAGCAAAAGATCTGGCGGCAGCGGTGACGAGTCATGGCTTCGGGGTGCTCCACATCCACGATTTAGGTGCTACTCTGCGCGGTAAAGGGATTGACTTTGCCGAAGACTGTCAGGTGTTTGAAGTCTGCAATCCAGGACAGGCTGCCCAGATGTTAGCCACCGATATGCGGCTAAACATGGCGTTGCCCTGTCGCATCTCAGTGTTTACAGAAAAGGGCACCACCAAGATTGGTCTAATTAAACCAGGGCCAATGCTGTCTGCTCTGTCAGACAATGCAGAACTGGTGCAGGTTGCCCAAGCGGTTGAGGAAAAAACCATTCAGATGGTTGATGCTGCAATCTGAGCGATCGCAAATTATGCCCAACCCTGGAGGACAGCCCTGTAGTGAAGAAATCAACCATGAGTAAGGCCAAGACGATCAAGGGCATCGGCTCGATTCTCCACCACAAAGGGGTGGCCTTTCGCCTGTGGGCACCCCACGCCCAAAAGGTCTCCGTCATTGGCTCCTTCAACAACTGGAACGGCACCAAGCACAACATGCGGGCCGAGCCAGACGGTTACTGGTACATCAACATCCCCAAGGTTCAAGCGGGCGATCCGTATCGGTTTTTGTTGACTACCCCCCAGGGCGAGTTTCAGCGCATTGACCCCTACGCCCGCGAGGTGACCAGTTCGGTGGGCAATGCCATCGTCCACGACCCCAGCTTTGACTGGCAGGGCGACGACTTTCATATCGCCCCATGGAATGAACTGGTGATCTACGAACTCCACGTCGGCACCTTCAACGATCTGGAAGACGAGAACCATTCGGGCCAGTTTTCTTCGGTGTCGGCGCGGCTGGGGTATTTAAAGAAGCTGGGCGTCAATGCCATTCAAATTATGCCCATTGGCGAGTTTGCGGGCGATCGCTCCTGGGGGTACAACCCCGCCCATATCTTCTCGGTCGAGATCACCTACGGGGGGCCGCTGGCATTTAAGCGGTTTGTTAAACGCGCGCACCAGGCGGGCATCGCCGTGATTCTCGACGTGGTTTATAACCATCTTGGGCCCAGCGACCTAGACCTGTGGCAGTTTGATGGTTGGAGCGAAAACAATCGGGGCGGCATCTACTTTTACAACGACAACCGAGCCGCCACCCCCTGGGGAGAAACCCGCCCCGACTACGGCCGGGGCGAGGTGCGCCAATACCTCTCCGATAACGCTCTGATGTGGTTTGAGGAATACCGCGTCGATGGGCTACGCTTTGACGCCACCCAGTTTATCCGCACCTTCCAGGCTGAGGATGTACGGGATTTGCCCGAGGGCTGGAGCCTGCTCCAGTGGATAAACAGCCAAATTGTGCAGAAATACCCCGGCCGCATCTCCATTGCCGAAGATCTGCAAAATAACCGATGGCTGACTAAAGACGTGGGGGCGGGCGGGGCCGGGTTTGGCAGCCAGTGGGATGCTAACTTCGTGCACACTATTCGCCAGGCGGTGATTGCCGTTGAGGATGGGCAGCGATCGCTGATCGCCATTCGCAATGCCATTCAGTACCGCTACAACGACAACGCCTTCGACCGGGTGATCTACAGCGAATCTCACGATGAGGTGGCCAACGGCAAGGCGCGGGTCCCCCAGGAGATCAGCCCTAGCGACCCCAAGGGCTGGTACGCCCGCAAGCGATCAACCCTGGCGGCGGCGATGGTGTTTACCGCCCCTGGCATTCCCATGCTGTTTCAGGGACAAGAATTTCTTGAAGGCGGCTGGTTTCGCGATACCGTGCCCGTTGATTGGGATCAGCGCGATGAGTTTCACGGCATTGTGCGGCTCTACCGCGACCTGATTGGGCTGCGGCTCAACCGCGATGGCCTGACCCACGGGCTATGCGGCCAGTTCACCCAGGTCTACCACCTCAACGACGATCGCAAGGTGATCGCCTTTCACCGTTGGGATCAGGGTGGCCCCGGCGATGATGTGGTGGTGGTAGCCAACTTTTTCCACGATGCCCAGGATGGCTACACCCTTGGCTTCCCAGCAGGGGGCACCTGGCGGCTGCGGTTTAACAGCGATTGGCAGGGCTACAGCGATGACTTTGGCAACCACCCCAGCACCGATGCGACCGCAGATGAGGGCGATCGCGACGGGCTACCCTGGCACGGGACGGTGTCCATTGGCCCCTACTCTGTGCTGATTTTTTCCCAGGAGTAGGGCTGGCTGGGGCTGGCGGCCCGGCGGGGCGATCAGGCGTTTTTAACCCTGCTAAACGCTGTTTAGTCGAAGCTCGTCTTGCCAACCATCAGCCGATTGCAATGAGCGATCAGGCTGCGACCGGAGAACAATCTGTCAGTGGTGCGGCGGAGAAAATGAAACATTTGCTGAACACTACCCTCTGGCAGTTCATCCATCACTACAATGCATCATTACTTGCGTAGCACTACCGAATTCGTACCGTTTCTGATCCGGTTGCCCATCCAAAGTCTATCCATGCGGTTGAGCGATCGCAGGCATCTCAGGTGCAGCCATCATGCTGTCGTCCAATAGTTCAATAACCTCAGTTCGGGTTAAGCCGAGTGAGGTTAGATTATGGTTTCGGTATGGGTTCAGTCTGCAAGACGGCTCCCCATTTCACCACGCAAGATCTGCAAGTTAAGCACAGAGTTAAGATGTTCGCGTCGCGCACCCAAAGGGCATTCGCTTCACAGGGCGATCGCTCCTAATGCTTTCAACGTCGCCTCTTGAGCTTTTGTCAATCCGATCGCGCCCTGAATATTCATGCCTTCATACAGCCGATCGACCATCAAGGTCTGAATGCAGCGTCCAGTGGCCACATCCCACACCTTAATCGTGCGATCGTCACTGCCACTCACTAAAAACTGACCATCTGGGCTAAAGTTGACCGCCGTCACCCAACTGGTGTGCTCATGCAAGACGTTCAAACAAGCTCCAGTTTGCAGATTCCAGAGCCGAATCGTCTGATCACCACTGCCACTCGCTAATTTCTGACCATCCGGGCTGACGGCAACCGACCAGATCCCACCCGTATGTCCCCGCAAGACATTTACACTTTCGCCAGTTTGCAGATTCCAGACTCGGATGGTTTGATCAAAACTACCGCTGATTAACTGCTGATCGTGGGCTGCAAATGCCAGGGCGAAAACGCCTCCTGTATGCCCCTGAAATATATGCCGACAAACCCCAGTTTGGACATCCCACAGTCGAATCGTTTGCTCAGAACTGCCACTCGCCAAGTGTTGATTGTCATCATCAAAGGCGATCGCGCACACATTGTGTTTGTGCCCCTCCAGCACTTGCAAGCATCGATGGGTTTTGACATCCCATAGTCGCACCGATTCGTCTTTGCTACCGCTGGCCAGAACATTCCCGGTTGCATCAAAAGCGACCGTCCATACAGGCGCATCATGACCAACCCACTGATGCAGCAAACCCATGGACACATTCCATAACAGCAGCGAACCGTCCTGTCCATTTGTCGCGACAGTTTGACCATCTGGGCTAAAGCTTAGGGAAGAAACCCAACTGGTTAACGGAGATGTTAAACCCGTTCGTCTCTGCAAAATTTTGTCGGGGCGTGAGGGGGAGAGGTTGGCATCAAACCGCAACTGCCACAGGTAAATGGCTTCATCCAAACCCCGGCTTGCCAGAGTTGTTCCATTCGGACTGAGGCTGAGAGAACGAATGCCGCTAGTACAACCACACCATGTTTTGAGGCTTTGTCCTTGCAAATTCCACAACCGCACGGTTTGATCCTGGCTCGCACTGACCAGGAGTTGCCCCCGAAGGGCGATCGCCAGCACATCATCCGTATGGCCATCTAAAACATTAGTGCATTGCAACCCTTGCACATGCCAAAGGCGCAGCGTGCCGTCATCACTCCCTGTCGCCAGAATACGACCATCTGAGCTAAACGCCATTCCCCAAACACCACCGGTATGGCCAGACAACACCGTTGAACTCACCCTAGATGGATGACGACTCGTAACCGTCTGCCCGTGCCAAAGTCGAATTGACCCGTCAAAACTACCACTGGCGAGGAGTTGACCATTGGGGCTGTAACGCACACAATGAACCCCCTCACCATAGCCTTGCAATACATTCAGACAGGTTCCACTGCTCGTGTTCCAAATCCGCACCGATTCGTCTTTGCTACCGCTGGCTAGGGTTTGGTTATCCGGTGAGAAGTGGACAGAATAAACGTTTTTAGTATGCCCTTGCAGAACATGAAGACAATCTCCCTGAAGATTCCACACTCTTACCGTTTGGTCATCACTGCTGCTGGCTAAGCGGTGCCCATCCGGGCTAAAGGTCACCGACCAAACGCAGCCTGTATGCTCGGTAGCCACCCATAAACACTGACCGCTCTCCACATCCCATAGCCGCACCGACGTGTCACTACCGCTACTGGCTAGCTGGCGACCATCGGGACTAAAAGCCACACACCAGACCCAACTTGTATGGCCCACAAACGTTGCCAGTAATTGAGTGGTTGCGATCTGCCAAAGATAGATCAGCCCAGTGGAATCTCCCACGGCCACAATCTGTCCATCTGGGCTAAGGTCGATCGACATGGCGCTATTTAAGCTCTCGGAAAAAATGGATTGGGTCAAATCGGCATCTTTAAAGTTGACTCCGGCTAAGTTGACCTGCCGCAAGTCAGCTTGCTGCACAACCAGCCCTGAAAAGTCGGAGCCTCGCAAATCGACCTGAAGCTGTACCAACAGATTGATCAGATTACCTGCGGCATAGCCTGCTCTAGAACTGGATGGGTGTTGTTGCTGGGCGAGGAGTAATTTTGCTCTGGCTTCCACCTCTAATGCATTGGGATAGGAGGATAATAGCCACTCGATCATAGGCTGCATGATCAGTCGCAATTGAATCTCTCGAACATAATCTTTGGCCCGGACGCGAATTAAGGAATGGCTTTGCCATACATCTAGCTGCCGCGTTGTAAATTCGGTGCAAAGCCGTTGAATCAATCGCTCTGTCACATATTCCATGACAACAGGCTGGAGAAAGAAAGCTCCCTCTTTTTTTTGCGCAGGCTTTGCCTTCTCGATGAGAGATCGCCGGAGTAGGGAATTGATGTGTTGAGGAACGCTTTGCTGCTGTACAACTCCCATCACACTATTTTGAATGTCTGTGAGGGTCAGAGGTTCATGGTGAATAGCAAACCAAAATAATGTTTTTTGTTCAGCTTCGGATAAGCGACTGAACTGGCGATCGAGTAAATCACGGATATCTTCAAAGATCAGGATTCTCTGACTGAGGTACGCTAAAAAATCATGAATACTGCTGTTGAATAAATCCTGGGTGGCAGATGCGACCATCTTTAGCGCTAGGGGATTGCCGCCATAGTGATTCACCAAGTCCTGCCATTCTGCTTCTGAGCCTGTAAATATGCCCTTTTGTCGGAAAATGGCGCGTCCATCGTCAGGCGTTAGTCCGCTGAGCGGCAACGTTTTAACCAGGCTTTGTTCTCCTTCCATCAAAGCCATTACGCGGGGTTTCTCGCGGCTGGTAAGTAATAGACAGCTTTGGTGAGGTATTTCACCCAGCATTCTCAAAAATTGCCCGTAGGCTTCATAACCCGATCGCCACTGCCCCACCTGGTCACTCTGCAAAATAGTTTCAGCGTTGTCTAAAATGAGCAGACATCGCTGCGATCGCAAGTATTCCATCACCTTAGATAACTTGCCATCCAGTGAAGCAGGAATAATTGGATCATCCCCTTGAAGCGGCATCAAAAATTTCAGCAGACTGGTTAGCAGGTCATCAAAGGAGGGTGCGTTGGCCAGCGATCGCCACACCACCACCTCAAACTCAGACTGCATTTGCAGGGCTGCTTTGACGGCGATCGTACTTTTGCCAATGCCGCCAATGCCAAACAGTCCTACCACGCGGCAGCGATCGGCCACCATCCACTGCCACAGCTGGGCCAGCTCGGCCTCGCGTCCGTAAAACACCGAAGCATCGGCTGCGTTATCCCAATCCTGCCAGGCATTGCTTCGCGGTAGCGCTGAGGGTGCGGCAAGGGTAGAAGGCGTCGTATAGTCGGCGCTCGTCAACTCCAGCCCAAAGGCTTGAAAGAGTAGTTCCAGGGATTGGCGATCGACCCCCAGTTCACGTTTGATAATACGAGCCAGGGTATTGAGGGATAGACCAGTGCGATGACTCAGCTCTTCCTGGGTAAACCGCTTACCCCAACCCTCGGTAGATTCGGCTTGCTGTTTAACCGTTTGCCACCGCTGCCAACCTTGGGGTGAAAGGGCGACGCCTCGCACCCGCTTAGGAGGTCTGCGATCGCGCTTTGATCGTTTCGGGTTGGCATCCATAGATCAGTATCGGTTCGAAAGAGCAAAGCGAGCCTATATACCAGTCTTTTCTGCCTAAGGGGAAGAACCAGGCTGCCAGGGCATTTCTAGCAACCATAGCCTGCGTTGATTAAAAAATTTATTAGCAAAACTTATCAGTCAAAATCTCTCTGCCTGAAGGATATCACGCCCATTTCCATAAGTCACGTGCTAACTCAACGATTTTGAGTGGGCCGAAAAGGTATGTGGCTGAAGAATGGGGACATATCAGCAACCTAATGACCCTTTTCATTTCTACTCTTAATTTATCCCCAAGGAAAATGTCATGGCAACACTCACCACCCAAGATGGTACTCAACTCTATTACAAAGACTGGGGCGCAGGTCAGCCCGTTGTCTTTAGCCACGGCTGGCCCCTGAATTCTGACAGTTGGGAAGCGCAGATGCTGTTTCTGTCCGACCATGGATTTCGGGCGATCGCCCACGACCGCCGCGGCCACGGACGATCAAGCCAGCCCTGGAACGGCAATGAGATGAATACCTATGCTGACGACCTGGCCACGCTGATCAACACCCTAGGCCTAACTGATGCCACGCTGATTGGCTTTTCAACTGGCGGCGGCGAGGTGGCTCGCTACATCGGTCGTCATGGCACCCGTCGAGTTTCTAAGGCAGCGCTGATCTCGGCGATCCCTCCGTTAATGGTGAAAACGGAGGACAATCCCGATGGTCTGCCCATTGAGGTGTTCGACGGGCTGCGGACGGGCTCCCTTGCCGATCGCTCCCAGCTCTACCGCGACCTGGCCAGCGGCCCCTTCTTTGGCTTCAACCGTCCTGGAGCCAAAGTTTCCCAAGGCATGATCGACTGGTTTTGGCTCCAGGGCATGCAGGCGGGCCACAAGAACGCCTTCGACTGCATCAAAGCTTTCTCTGAAACTGATTTCACTGAAGACCTGAAAAAGTTTGACGTGCCCACGCTCATCCTGCACGGTGATGATGACCAGATTGTGCCGATTGGAGCTGCTGCGATCGCCGCTGCAAAATTAGTGAAAAATTCCACCCTGAAAATTTATCCTCGCGCACCTCATGGACTAACCGACACCCACAAAGATCAACTCAATGCTGACCTGTTGTCATTCCTTAAAAATTAACGCTGGATAGTTAGAAAACGTCCAAATCAGAGCGATGAACATCGATGTTGTCGAAAACGGATTTGGCGATACGTGCTACGCACAAGCTGCGCTAACGCAGACATCGCCTTACACGTCGGCTTTTCCAGGCAAAGCCATTTGACACAGCAGTTTAAGCGACTTGCTGGAGTAACACCTAAACAGGCTCGCCAATATGATAAGAATCTGACAAACTGACCTAAGAATCTAAAAACCGTTTCGTTACCAATTGTGGAGACTATCATGGTAGATTTCATTCAGCATATTATCGCGCCCCATATCCAAGATTTAGGAGGGTTGCAGGCCCGTCGTCTGCTGCCTTCAGACGTTCTTACTCTGGTAGGCCCGTTTATCTTTTTTGACCATATTGGGCCTGCTACATTTCCACCTGGCAAGGGTGTTGATGTCAGACCCCATCCGCACATCAATCTGGCAACCGTCACCTACCTATTTGAAGGTGTTTTGATGCACCGTGATAGCGTAGGCAGCGTCCAAGCGATTCGTCCCGGCGATGTAAACTGGATGACCGCTGGCAGAGGAATTGTCCATTCCGAACGAACCCCTGACTATGAGCGCAGTATTGAAACAACGCTGCACGGAATCCAAACTTGGATCGCCCTGCCGGATGAGCATGAGGAGACAGATCCCTGGTTTCGGCATCACCCCGCTGCCGAGTTGCCTACTTGGGAAGAGGACGACATCTCCTTCACTCTAATTGCCGGTGAGGCTTATGGTCGTGTTTCTCCAGTGCAAACCTTTTCACCGATGATTTATCTAGATGTACAGCTAGCTGGGGGAGCACAGTTTACATTGCCAGATGGCTATCGTGAGCAGGCTGTTTACAGCGTGACTGAAGGGTTGAAAATTAATGATGTTCCGCTGGAGAAGCACCGGCTAGCTGTGTTGACTTCTGGCACGGCAGCTCGCATATCTGCTGAACAGGATGCTCGCTGTATTGTCGTTGGGGGAGAGCCTGTTGGAAAACGAGATAAGTGGTGGAATTTCGTTTCCAGCCGTCATGATCGCATTGAACAGGCCAAGCAAGATTGGCAAGCGGGCCGATTTGATCAAGTTCCCCAAGAAACAGAATTTATTCCCTTACCTCAGGAGATAACTACTCGTAAAGAACAGCCGTTGTAGCCTGTCTAAACGTTGAAAGGTTGAACAACTATTCGCACTTGATGAGAAAATAACCTGACGAAGCCATTTTGAGCGGCAGTTGCCCGTTAAATTCCCATTCGATACATCAACGATTATGGGGTGAAACTCCTGGACTAAGAAGAACATGAGATTTTAGGGCAATCCTTATCTTACTAGGCATGAGCGAACGGGCGGAGCGCATCGACGCACAACCCATGATTAGGAATCAACCTGGATCAGGAACAGAGATACTTGTTACCGTTAATCGGGAGTAGCAGCACGATGAGTCAAGCCACGACCCTTCGGATTCTAATTGCGGACGATCACGCCATTTTTCGGCAAGGATTAGCTACGATTATTAACCGTGACCCAGAGATGCAGGTGATTGCCCAAGCCAAAAATGGGGAACAGGCGATCGCCTTATTTCATGAACACCAACCGAATGTCACGCTCATGGATCTGCGAATGCCGGCAGTGGAAGGAGTTGGTGCCATCGGGGCAATTTGTGCTGCTGCTAAATCTGCTCGGATTATTGTACTGACTACCTATGATGGCGACGAAGATATTTATCGAGGGTTGCAGGCAGGCGCAAAAGGATATCTGTTGAAAGAAACTGAACCAGACGAGCTTCTGAATGCGATTCGTACCGTTCATCGGGGTCAGAAGTATATAACCCGATGTGGGAGCAAAGTTGGTACAGCGCCTCCGCAACCCAGAACTGAGTGAAAGAGAGCTAGATGTACTCCGCTCACTGGCGCAGGGGATGAGCAATGCTGATATTGCGGCTGCTTTGAATATCGGTGCAGGCACGGTTAAGTCTCATGTTAATCGGATTTTGAATAAGTTGGACGTCAGCGATCGCACCCAGGCTGTGATTGTTGCCGTTAAGCGCGGCATTGTCAGTTTATAGGATATACTTTCGATCAAATTCGAACTCTAACTTAAGTTAGAGTCAGCATTCTACTGAGCGATAGCATAGCTACTCTATCAATTTGTACTGCAAAGGTTTTACCTCACTGTAGACGACAGCTTGAAAGCGATCTCCTATACTGGGCTTATTCTGAAAGCAGCTAAGTATTAGAACTAGCCACACTTCAGATAGATAGGAAAGAATGACATCGACTGAATTTAAATGAAAAAGGAGACCAACCCATGAGCAACACCATCGACACAATGATCGATCCCAACGACGCCGTGCTGCTGCTGATTGATCATCAGAGCGGACTCTTCCAACTTGTGCGTGACATCGAACTCCCAGTCCTCCGCTCCAATGTCACGGCGCTCGCCAAGATTTCCCAACTCGCCAAGATTCCGACCTTCACAACTGCTTCAGTGCCCGATGGACCCAATGGGCCCCTGATTCCCGAAATCCACCAGTACAATCCTGAGGCGGTTTACATTCCGCGCACAGGCCAGATTAACGCCTGGGATAACCCGGCTTGGGTCGATGCTATCGAGAAAACCGGGCGCAAGACCCTTCTCATCGCCGGAACTCTCACCAGTGTGTGCATGGCGTTTCCGACCCTGAGCGCACTGGCTGCTGGTTACAAGGTCTTCACGATCATTGACGCTTCCGGCAACTGGAGCCAAATGGCGACCGACCTCACTCTGGCCCGCGTCGTCCAGGCGGGAGCCATGCCCATCGACACTTACGCAGTCATCGGCGAACTCATGAACACGTGGAACCGTCCGGACGCAATGGAGTTTGCCGCTGTCATGGTTGACCACATCGTGCCGCCTTACCGCGCCCTGATGGAGAGCTATGACAAAGCTCAATCTGTGCAACGAGATGGACTAGAGACCAACCTCGATCGGCAAATGGCACATGTGTAAAAGCGTTTAGTTACAATGCGCACGCACAAAATAAGGGAAGGGAAGGCAAGGAGTTGGTTATCCGTTCCTCACCCTGCATTCCCGAGCTGAATTGATAGATGATTTGCCCTCATCCCCAACCCTTCTCCCCAGGGAGAAGGGAGCTAGAACTCCTGTCCCCTCTCCCTAGGGCTAGGGAAAGGGAGAGGGCGGATTGGGCAATTCATACTTGTATTCAGCAACGCCGGAATTTACATTGATTGGCTACGGATTGTTGCGATCGCGCAGCCTGTGCACAGCACGTATCGTCTGTTCCAACCCATCTAAATATGTCTGTTCCCGTTGCTTCACTAAGTCCAAAACCAGTCGATGCAGTTTTTGTTCCCGCGATGCAGTCGGATGACTCAACGATAGGGACGCGATCGCCTCACACTGGGCTAGCTTTTCTTGCCGTGCTTCCAGTTCCTGCTCTAGCAGAGACACGATCGCTTCGTTAGGCAACTGAGCCGCAAAATAGAGTTGCACCAGCAACGGCTCTCGCAACACAGGCAACGGATGATGCGTCTGAAGCCAGTGGGTTAACTCTGCTTCGCCTGCTTGGGTAATTCGGTAAACCTTGCGATTGGGGCGATCGCGCTGAATCTCAACGGTACAGGTAATCCACCCCTGTGACTCCAGTTTGTCTAACGTCCGATAAATCTGTGCCTGATCTGCTGGCCACAGATGGGACATACCATCGTCAAAGCAATCGGTTTTGAGGTCGTAGCCGGTTCGCTCCTGTTGTTGGAGCAGACCCAGAATCACATGGGCAAGAGACATAGGCGGTTTACCGAACGAATAGGGAGGACAAGCCCTACCCATAGAATTTATATCCTTCTATGTTACTATATGACTAGTCATATATAGGACAAATCTTATAACCTGTCTGCTTGGAGGCAACTGTATGACCACTCAAACGCTCCGAACCGTTGCTGGCATCATTAATAGTGTAGAAACCCTTGAAGGAGCGGGCTTCCTGGTGCGTCGTCCCTTTCCTAAGAGCAGTTTCTCTGAGTTTGACCCCTTTCTCCTCCTCGATGAATTGGGGCCCGCGACTATGAAACCTGGTCAAGCGAAGGGCGCACCGGATCATCCCCATCGTGGCTTTGAAACCGTCAGCTACGTCCTGGATGGACGACTGGAACATAAGGACTCGGTCGGTCATGCCGGACTGCTCAATCCTGGTGATGTGCAGTGGATGACCGCTGGGGTAGGCGTCGTGCATTCCGAAATGCCAGAGGCTGAGTTTACCCGCACGGGTGGGCGCCTGCACGGCATCCAACTATGGGTCAACTTGCCGCAGCGAGACAAGATGATTGCTCCTCGCTATCAGGAGATTCCATCAGCGCAGATTCCGGTAGCTCAGACCAAGGATGGGCTCGTGACCGTGCGCGTGATTGCGGGAGAGGCGTTGGGGGCGAAAGCGGTGATTGAAACCCGCACCCCGATTATCTACCTGCATTTCACGCTACAACCAGGAGGAAGCATTGTGCAGCCGGTACCGAACGAGTACAACGCCTTTGCCTATGTCCTCGATGGGTCTGGTTTGTTTGGCACTGAGCAGGAACGGGGTGAGCATGGGCAAATGGTGATGTTTGCACCGGATGGTGACGACGTGGCGATCGCCAATCCGGTGGATGCCACCCGCCCCCTGGATCTACTGCTGATTGCTGGAGTGCCGCTGAATGAACCTGTAGTGCGCTATGGCCCCTTTGTGATGAACACTGAAGCTGAAATACAGCAAGCGATCGACGATTACCGAAATGGAAGGATGGGACATATTTATGCCTAACACACCTCAACACCGCATTCCCCAACATCAACTGCTGACTGATCTACGCATCAAGTTATTGCATTTGCATAAGTTGTTGTTGGATACAGAGCGTATTCGTTACGAACAGGTGCGCGGACAGGTCTCTAAAGGTGAGTTGCTACAACTGGTGATCAATCACGATCAATTTGCCTGGTTGCGTCGCCTCTCAGAATTGATTGTGCAAATTGATGAGGTAATCCACTCCGATGAGCCGATCACCTCCGAAGCGATCGCTGCTCTCATGGCTGATGTTCGGATTCTACTCACACCTGATGAAGCTGGCAATGACTTTGCTGTGAGGTATGATGCAGCGCTTCAACGCAATCCCGATGTGGTGTTCGCTCATGCTGATTTGGTCACACTGCTAGCAACTAAAGTTCAACTATAAATTGAGCCGTTCGTCCAGATTGAATTTGATCTGGACGAACTACTTTTATGCATTGTATTTAGAGAATCGTAAGCATTCGCAGCAGATTTATGTTTATTAATTTCCTAGTTCAACGATTTGGGAATCCACTCTATTGGGAAAAAACGCTTGACGGACGACACTGCCCAATCTGACAGTTCATCTGCGAAATGATGTATGTCCTAGACGCATCGATGCGCCCGATTCTAACTTAAGTTATGGCTAGCCTTCTACTCTGCGATCGCATCATGACTCTATCAATTTATACTATAAACATTTTAACTTGCTATAGACGACAGACGGAAAGCGATCGCTTATATTGAATTTATGCCAACAGTCATGCAGTCAATTAATTGCGTAAGTTAATTGCTAGATTTCATGGCTGATACTGATTTAAACCTATGAGCGACGATCGTAGCCAGAGTTCCTTACTTGTACCCCCTTCAACCCAAGATTGGATTCAAGGTGTACTAAGTGCCAAGGTCGTGCTGGTGATGTATGGAGACTATCAAGACCCTAGAAGTGCAGATGTTTACAAGCTGATTAAAGCCATCAAACAAGAACTGAGTGCTGCTTTTGGAGAGGATTATGTATGCTTCATCCTCCGTCATTTTCCACAAACAAAGATTTATCCCCATGCTCAACGGGCAGCGCAAGTCGCCGAAGCCGCCGCCGCCCAAGGAGAGTTTTGGTTAATGACCGATACTTTATTTGACCATCAACAAAGATTGGAGAATGGTTATCTTGTCGAGTACGCCAATGATTTAGGGCTTGACATTCCTCAATTTCTCAAAGAGCTGTCTAAACAAGTGCATATCGATCGCATCAATGAAGACATTGAAGGCGGAATACAGAGCGGAGTAACGACTGCCCCAGCCCTGTTTATCAATGGACGTCGGTATATCGGGCACTGGAACACGACGGAGTTGATGACAGCTATGACGGCTGCAAGTCATTAAATCCCCCAATCTTTGCTCCCAATTTATCTTTGACTTGCTTGTTCGTGCTAATCAGCGATCGCATGAGCGATGGCTAGCTTTTGTGTGTTTTGTTGAGCAAATTGCCATTTTTTGAACCATGCTAACAATTACGACACCAACCCTTGAAGCCAAGCGCAAAGGCTTAACGCAAACCCGATTGCAGCAAGTACTCGATTATATTTGTACTCACCTTGATCGAGATTTGTCGCTAACTGAACTTGCAGACGTGATCAATATCAGTCCGACTTATTTTGCGAGTTTGTTTAAGCAAACAATGGGGATTTCTCCCCGTCAGTACGTGATTCAACAGCGCGTGGAACAGGCGAAATTGATGCTGTCGAAAACAGATTTGGCGATCGCAGACATTGCCCTACAAGTCGGCTTCTCCAGTCAAAGCCATTTAACACAGCAGTTTAAGCGTCTCACTGGCATGACCCCAAAACAGATTCGCTAATACCCCAAAAATTCGATAAGACATCGCAAGAACCTGAAAGAAACTGAGCGCTGAAACTCCTTATATTCAAGTTGAGTTAGGCTCACGCACTAGAACGTATCTGCAAAGTAAAGACTGAATGGAGACTCATAGCCATGTCTAAAAATCCAAAAATCGGACTAGAAGGTCTGCTTCGTCCAGACGATAGCATCCTGGTACTTATTGACCATCAGCCTTACCAGTTCACCAACTTGAACAGCTATGAACCTACGATGATCATTAACAACGTTATTGGTCTTGCCAAATCGGCAAAGTTGTTCAATGTGCCAACAATTCTTACCACAGTAATTGAAGAAAGAGGGGGTTATATCATTAAGGGATTACAGGATGTTTTTCCTGATCAAAAGCCGATCAACCGTACTCTTATCAATACCTGGGAAGATCCAAGCGTTACAGATATAGTGAAGAAAAGTGGCCGCAAGCAACTTATACTTGCTGCGCTTTACACCGAGATCTGTCTCGCAATGCCAGCAATCCAGGCGCTTGGTGAGGGTTATGAAGTATTCATCGTTACCGATGCTTCGGGAGGTGTTACTGCGGAAGCTCATGATATGGCTGTTCGCCGTATGGTTCAGGCTGGCGCAATTCCAATCAACTGGATGGCTGTACTTGCTGAATGGCAACGTGACTGGGCACGTACAGAAACAACTGCGGGTGTATCAGACATTACTCTTGAGCATGGCGGTGCTAGTGCGGTTGCTCTTGCATGGGAACTTCAGCTCCTTGCCACCACTCCTCCAGTGGCCTCTGGTGGACATTAATACATGAGTTTGGTAGTGCTCAAGATGTAATGCTGTCTATCACTAGAAACCTTAAGAATCAGAGGTTTCATTCCCCTATCATTACCAATTTTGAGCACTATCCATGAGTTTTTCTCGTTTATTCTAAATCAAGGAGAGTTGGCACAGATGGAATCTATGAAAGCAGCCGTATTAACTGCATTTGGTGATGCCGAGAAGTTTGAGATTCAAACGGTTCCCATACCAACCATGAAGGCAAATCAGGTGTTAGTCAGAGTTTGTGCAACCTCCATTAACCCGGTCGATTACCAAACTCGTCGTGGTGATTACAAAGAACTGGTTCAATTACCCGCTATCATTGGAGTCGATGTTTCAGGGGTGATTGAGGCCATTGGCAAAGCTGTGACTGATTTCAAGGTGGGAGACAGCGTGTATTACTCGCCGCAAATTTTTGGAGAATTCGGTAGCTACGCCCAATATCATGTGGCTGATGCAGCGATTGTTGCATTAAAGCCTGCAAATCTATCGCACATTGAAGCAGCTTCTTTTCCGCTTGCAGGCGGAACTGCTTGGGATTGTCTAGTGACTAGGGGCAATCTACAAGTTGGTGAAACAGTTCTCATCCATGCGGGTGCGGGTGGAGTGGGTTCGATCGCCGTTCAACTCGCCAAAGCGAGAGGGGCATACGTTTTTGCGACCTGTAGTTCTAGAAACCGAGATTTCGTGACAGAACTGGGTGCAGATCGGGTAATTGATTACAAAAATGAAGATTACGTAGACGTCATTCATCAAGAAACAAATGGACTGGGCGTTGATTTAGTTCTAGATACGATCGGCGGAGAAACCATTCAGCGTAGTCTAGACATCCTTCGTCCCTTTGGTAGGCTGACCAGCATTGTGGACATTGCAATACCGCAATCGCTTCTTAAAGCCTGGGGTAAGAATCTGACGATTCATTTTGTTTTTTCACCACAGTACCGAGCAAAGCTAGAGGCTTTGACAAAACTCATTGAGCGTCATCAGCTTCGCCCAGTGATTGATTCAGTATTTTCTTGGGATCAGGTCGTTCTGGCACATCAACATCTAGAGCAGGGAGGAACACGGGGCAAAGTTGTGCTGACGTTTACAGAAAATTAGACCAGCTTTACGGCGTTGGCAATTGCTAAACGGATCGGAGTTTGATTGGGTGCTGAAGGTCAATTTGAACAGAGGAGAGATTCAAATGTCAGCCAAAAATAAAGCCATCTTAGAAGCGGCAAACGCGGCGATCGCCCAAGGCAACACTGATTCTCTCTATGACTCTAAAATTAACTCTGTCCTGATTGCGATCGCGCAAGAAGTTGCCGAGTTGCTGAAACAATCCTATCTAGTACAAGCTGATGAAATCGATAGCGTAGAATTGATATCTGATAAATCACCGCAAGTATCTGAAAGAAGCTGAGCATTGGAACGCACTACACTCAAATTAGCTAAGAACAAGACAATCTGTATAAAAAGTAATCCCGGATATAGTGGCAGTCGCCAGGAGTGCCCTCACCCCTAGCGACTGTGACGGAGTCTCTCAGATGTCATTCCCTTACCGGCATGTCCAACGCCTGAATAGCTAGTTGCCCACATGAAACTTGCTGCTTGGCAAACCAACCTCTTGCCAACAAGTGTCACTTAGCGCTATATTGTCATTTAGTGACAGTTATTAAATGAAGACTGTTGTGAGGAGTGACGGTGCCAAGGATATGACGAAGAACAAGCGCAAACCAGGGAGGATGAGTGAGCAGCGGCGCGAGCGAATACGTCTGGAGATTTCGCGCGAGGCGGCACGGTTGTTCTGGGAGCAAGGCGTCGCCGCTACGAGCGGTGAGCAGATCGCGGACGCAGTAGGCATTTCGGTACGCACTCTCTGGCGATACTTCCGCAACAAAGAGAGCTGTGCCGAGCCAGTCTTGGTACAGGATGCCGAGGAATTTGTGTCAGTCTTGCGGCGCTGGCCGAGGGAGATCTCTCTTGAAGAACATCTCACCACATGGGTGACGGAGCGCCCCAAAGATCCTGATACGCAGGCTTACGACCAGGCTGTGATCAGGATGACCGTCCTGGCCAACACAGAGCCAGCGCTCCGCTCGGCCTGGCTGATGGCTAACGATCAAGTAGAACGCGAGTTTGTCGAGATCATTGCGAACCGCCTACGACGACCTACCGACGATCTTGAGGTGCGGATGCACGCAGCGGCGGCCACCTCGGTTCTGCGTGTGATCAGCGAAGACATCAGCGCCGCCCTGATGGCAGGTGCCGACCATGCCTCTATCAAAAACAGTAAACCACTCGAACGCATGGCCGATGCCGTGCGTGTAGCCACTGACGGCGTCCTCGGCGACCCTGTCGAGCCGTGAAACTATCAGCAACTAGAGCATAAGGAGCGAATCACCATGTCTCACGATCGCCATAACCACCACAAGCGATGGACTGGAATGACACCGAAATAGGTTTGCTAAAGTCAATAAGAATCTAACAAACTACTGTAAGAATCTGAAAGCAGTGAAGTGTTGAAATTCATTACACTTCAAGTACACAGAACCCAAGCACTTAAAACAGAAATCATGAAATCTAGTCAAAGCGTCGTCATAGAGCAACTGCAACCAGCACAGAACGAACATGCCCCGGAAGCACGTTTAACCTGTTTTATATCCGACGTTCAAGGTAATCATCCACGCCATCCTGATCGAGCCTTCCAGGGGATTGAGCATGGCTGTAAAAATTGGTCTATCATCTTCCAGGACATCCCAAACTTTCCCGCAGAGTGGCTCCGTTCGGCAGTTGTGGGTGGCACTACCTGGATTGCAGGCACAGAAGCAGATCAGATTAAGTGGAGCCATTTGTACATGGAATCTGTGCAGGCATCTGGTAGGAAGTGGTCTAAATCACGTCTAACCACCATCCTTGCCGCAGTGTTGATCGGGGTTTTTCTGCCCAATGGGGCGATCGCTTCCAGTTATCCCCAAACACCGGAATTATCTCAAGAATCACCCGTTTTGATGGCGACCGCCTATACCGATAGCACCCTACCCACGCTGCAACGGGGCGATAGTAGCAGCAGCGTTCAACTCCTACAGCAGATTCTCCTAGACAATGGTTTTTTGGGAGCCGCCGCAGTCAGACTGGGAAATCCAAGTGGTGTAGCGATAGATGGAATTTTTGGCCCTGTGACTGAATCTGCGGTGAGGGATTTACAGCAACGATATAACCTTCCAGTTACAGGGCAAGTGGATCCTCTTACCTGGGAAGTGCTGGATATGCAAGCAAATCCCTATCGCTCTCCCCTTCCCTGGAAATAATAGACGCCATCGGCATTGGAAAAAGCAATTAATTCTTAGCCCGAAACCTATCGATCTTATGGCTAGTACATCCATGTAGATGTCGGGTAACTAATTGCCGATAAGGTCTCATGATTCTCGATGATCGCCTGAAGCGCACTGGAAGCGATCGCACAAACACTTGTCCCATAAACCAATGAGAAATTCCTCATGAACAAGATTCTCTCCAAAATCCAACACCTTTCGCCAATCGTTGCAGCAACAATCTTCCTCGGGATACTCTTGCTGTTCAATTTTCCATCCTTAGCTCAGGTGCATCCAAACATCATTCCTCGAATTGAAACCATTGAGGGTTCTGAAAATCTTCCACCCGCCTACCGTTTAATCATCAGTCAGCCACAAGATAATGTATACGTCTTCTGTCCTTCTAACTTTGAGCCTGAACTGACTTATCTCCGAAACGTTGAGACGCTTCAATGCAAGCCATTTACCACTCCCTAAAAGGCAATATCCTGTTGTCAGCCCTAGCCAGAAGGAAAAACATAAGGTTACTTCAAGATACAGTCCGCGCCTTGAAGTAGCCCATGGCGGAAGCATCGATAACCCATCAGACCCTGAAAACAATAGAAAAGACAATTAGCAACGAGATCTAAGCGCTACATGCACGCGTAAAGAACACAAAAATAAGGATCATGACAACCCAGGGAAAACAGGAAATCGTAATAGACGTGAACGACGCAACTTACGTTTCTTCTAATCACCCACGCGACGACCTGCACCCTATGACCGCAAGATCGCGAAGGCTTGATAACACCGCAGATCAATACTTTCATCTACTCGGCACGTTCGACCGTGTCATTGACTTGTACAGGCCAATTCTAGAATGACGTTGAGGATGAGTCATGGCTAAGCATAAAAACATTCGGCTGCAACTGTTTGGGCTGCTGTGGTTGGCAGGCATGGCTGGGGTGATGTCCCTGGTGTTGCTGCCTTTGCCCTCGCTCCCAGAGGGTGCTCCACCTGCCGCCGTGGTCAGATTACTGATGCTGGTGCAGCCCACGGTTTTGCTGTCGGTGGCGGTGCTGATAGGCGTGCTCTTGACTCCCCGGCTAGGGCTCATGGCACCGGGGGCAGAGGCGCTGGCCATTGGGCGATCGTGGCGGAAAGCCATGGTTCCTCAACTGTTGCCCGGCGTGGTGGGCGGGTTGATCAGCGGCGCACTACTGACGGCGATCGCCCTGCTGTCTCGCCCGCTGCTGCCACCCGCCTATGAGGCGGCTGAGCCCACGCCGCTGCTCGTGCGATTTCTCTACGGCGGTATCACCGAAGAACTTCTGATCCGTTGGGGACTGATGACGCTGCTGGTATGGCTGGGCTGGCGATTTGGGCAGCAGCGCCAGGGTAAACCCCAGATCCGATGGGTGGTCGTCGCCATTGCCGTCTCCTCCCTAGGGTTTGCTATGGCCCACTTACCCTATGCGATCGCCCTCGGACTGCCGTTAACCCCAGCCCTAGTGGGGCTCTTGCTGATCCAAAATTCTTTGTTTGCAGTAGTTGCGGGGTATTTATTCTGGCGCTACGGGCTAGAGACCGC
This sequence comes from Leptolyngbya sp. CCY15150, assembly GCF_016888135.1. Classification (NCBI taxonomy): domain Bacteria; kingdom Bacillati; phylum Cyanobacteriota; class Cyanophyceae; order Leptolyngbyales; family Leptolyngbyaceae; genus Leptolyngbya; species Leptolyngbya sp. CCY15150. The sequence goes on along the minus strand of NZ_JACSWB010000122.1, from coordinate 28,673 downwards.
CATGATTGCCCACTTGACGGTTCATGCCGTGCTGGCCCTCCTAGGTTGAGGCATGGCAAGGCCGTTCTGGATATCGCCAGTAAGCCGACGCTCGCCCTCAAGCCCGGCGAGGGGTTCGATGATCTCGAATCCCCGCCACAGTTAAGGCGTTAAACACCCTGTCTCACGTTTCCCTTGACCCCTTCCAGGATTCTAGAAAGACACCCGCCTCGCCCTCGGAACGGCCTGCACTTAGCAAAGCCTCGCGCCTGGTCTGTCCCGCTGTCGCCGTCCACGTCGTCGTCAACCTGCCCACGGTTCCGGTGATGGTGCTCGCCGACATGGGCTGAACTTGCTAGCCCCTAGATGAAAAGGATCGATCCCTATGAAACTTTTTTCTGATCACTCGCGAGAACGAAACCTAGACAAGGTGATCGAGTCCGATCGATCTTGGCTAGACCGCCTTTATAAGCGATGGCGATCGCCCTGGATCACCTCCGGCCTCATCATTGCAGTTGTGGCTACCGCTGGCATCGGCATGGCAGCGTTCCAGTTCGGCCTGCCCTGGTGGATGCAGGAGGGAGACCACAATCACCTGTACGAAAGCGATGCCGGTTCTCTGCGTTATCAGGTTCACCTGCCACCTCAGTACGATGGCACGACCCAACTGCCGGTGGTCATGGCGATTCACGGCTGCGGCATGACGGGTTACGGATGGAACTCGATGAAGGCCACGACGCAGTTCAACAGCCTGGCCGACCGTGAAGGCTTCATCGTCGTCTACCCAACGCAGCGGATGTTCCGCAGCGCGATCAACTGCTGGAACTCGGCTGACCCACGGCAGCAGCACCGCAACAGCGGAGAACCTGCGCTGATCGCTGGCGTGGCCCAACAGGTGGTCGAGGAGTACAACGCCGACCCAGCCCAAGTGCATGTTGCGGGTGCCTCGTCGGGTGCTGGTACCGCCGTTATTCTCGCTGCGACCTACCCCGATGTCTTTGCAACGGTGACATCGGTTGCGGGTGGTGAGTATGGACTGAACCAGGTAAACCCGGATGATCCTGACTCCACACCACCGGACTACACCGCACGTCAGGCGTGGGCTCAGATGGGCGATCGGGCGCGGCAGGTGCCGCTGCTCGTGATCCAGGGCGAGGAGGATACCGTCGTTCCGCCCATCGTTGCCTATCGTCTGGTTGCCCATTGGACTGCGGTAGGCGACTTGGTTGACGACGGTCTGCTCAACGACAGTCTGAACCAAGTCGAAGAAACAACAGCGGTGCCTGCAGAACAGGGCAGGCATTCGTACACCCACACCACCATCACGGCACCGGACGATCCGTTTCTCATCGAGTTGTATCTCGTCCAGGAGATGGGGCACGCCTGGCCGGGGCCTACCGGAGACGGCAGTTACGTCGATCGCGCCGGGCCCGATGCCAGTGCCATTGTCTGGGATTTCGCCCAGCGCCACCGGCAGCCATAGCGGGTCGAGGCACTGTCTTAAAAGGAGTTCATCATCATGGCTTACGTTTCTTCTAATCACCGCGCGATCGCGACCGACTCACGCACGATTCAAGACCAACAGTTTCCCCTAGGAGGAAAATGATGCGCGTTCCCAAGATCTACATCAGACACTTACTAACGGCCATAGCGGTGATGGTGCTGCTCCTCGCTGGGGCACCTGCCGCATTGACCCAGTCTGCCCAGGAGCCAGCGGCGGAACTGGGGCACTTCTACAATCAGGAACTGACCTTTGGTTCCTGTGAGGGTTTTGCAGCGACTGCGCTTGAGGAACAACTGTACGTTGACCCGTTCAATTGTGCTCGGCTTGAGGTGCCACTAGACTACGACGACCCCACCGGCGAGACCATGCAGATTGCGGTGCTACGCCTGCCAGCGCAAGGTGAGCCGAGGGAGCGCATCGGTTCGCTGGTGATTAACCCAGGCGGGCCAGGCGGCTCGGGGATGCAAATCGCCGTCCTTTCAGCGTTGGGTCTAAGGAACAGTCCACTGCTGCAACACTTCGACTGGGTCGGCTTCGACCCGCGCGGCGTCGGGGCGTCAAGCCCAGCGATTAGTTGTTTCACCGATGCAGAGAGTGACCGGGGCGAAAACAAAACAACCTTGTTGGGTACGTCAGGGGAGTGGACCGCGGCCGACACCCGTGAGTTGATGGAGAAGTGCGCCAATGGGTCGGGTGGTGAAGCGGTTCTCGCTGCTGTCGGCACCCGGAATGTAGCCAGGGATATGGACGTGCTCCGCACTGCCCTAGGTGACGAGACCCTCACCTTCTTCGGACAGAGCTACGGCACCCGGCTCGGCGCGGTCTACGCCGAGATGTTTCCTCAAAACGTGAGGGCAATGGTTTTGGACGGTGTGCTAGACCCTCGGCAGGGCAGCGCGGAACGCCGCTTGGCACTCCACGCCGGGTTCCAGCGATCGTTCGATCTGATGGCTGAGTTCTGCGCGGAAAGCTCAGACTGCCCACTCGGCACCGACCCCGAGCAGTCTACCGCCTTGTTCCAAACCCTGATGCAGCCGCTGATTGATGATCCGGTACCCGCCGGGAACGGACGCACGCTGAACTTCTTCCAGGCCACGGGTGGCGTGGGTGCCGGGCTCTACACCGCTGAGGCATGGCCGCGCATCATCGACGGGCTCGCCCAGCTCAAGCACGAGGGTCGCGGTGACAAGCTGCTTACCATCAACGATGATTTCCTCGGTAGGGATCCCAACGGCACCTGGAGCAACTTCATCGAGGCCAACCTCGCCATCAACTGCAATGACGAACAGCGCCGCACTCCCGAGCAAGAGGCCGACCTGCGCCGCCAGATCTTTGACGTGAATCCCTTCCTCGACACCGGACGACCCGTCGAGGGCGTCACCCGCGATGCCTGCGAGTTCTGGCCCGGTGAGCCGACCCTTGGCTTCCCCTACGCTCAGGACGTTGAGGGGCTACCCGACACGCTGATCGTCTCTATCACGGGCGACCCTTCCACCCCTTACGCGGCTGGGGTCAGCCTCGCCGACTCCCTCGGCGGCACCCTCCTCACCGTCGAAGGTGAGCGGCACACCGTCGCCCTTGAAGGCATCAGCCCCTGCGTCAACGAGATCGTTGCCGACTACCTGATCGACCTTGAACTTCCCGCAGAGGGCGATCGCTGCGTTCTCTAGCCCCCGCAGCGCAAACCTAAGGGTTTAGAAAATCTATCAACCATTGTACTGAACGGAGAAACACCATGGATAAGCCCGAGTTTTTTGTCACCCCCGGTTATGGAGCATACATGCTGGATAACTTGCGTTACTCGCAAGCAGTAAAAATTGGCGATCGCGTGGAGACATCCGGCCAAGGTGGCTGGGATGACGATCTGCACATTCCCGAATCGCTCGCCGACGAAATTGCTCAGGCGTTTCGGAACGTAGAGCGCACCTTGGCCACTGCCGGTGCAAGTTGGGAGCATGTGGTTCATATCAATTCTTACCATGTTGGCGGTTTGCCCCCAGAGGTTAACGACGCCATGGTCAGGCAATATCTCCATTACATGCCCAACCACGCCCCCATTTGGACACAGGTAGGAGTTGCGGCGCTGGGACTGCCCACGATGCGGATTGAAATCCGCGTTACTGCAATTGTTCCGTAAGTTTCGCATTAGCGGTAGCCCTGTGACCAGCGCTGCCGCTGATGCAAAGAACGAAAATTTTTATCGCAGCACCATAGCATGATGAATCATCCCTTCCTTTTACTTATCTCTTCGGTCATAGGTAGTGCAGGACTACTGTTTACTTCATCTATCTCAGCAGAGCTTAGCAGTAAACTGCTTGCTCCGAAAATTGCACAGCAGCCAAAGATAAGTATTTCGACTTCCGTAGATAATAGTCCATTAGACAGGGTAGACAGGCAAGAGCGGCCGGATTGGGCCAGGTTCTTTGACGACGCTGAGGCTCAAGGAACTATTGTGGTATTAGATCAGCGCGGAGGTGCTCAGCACCTGTGGGTCTACGACCAGGAACGCGCCGACAGAGCTTATTCCCCAGCATCAACGTTTAAGATTCCGCATTCTCTCTTTGCGCTTGATGCCGGTGTTGTGCGTGATGAATTTCAAGTTTTTGAGTGGGATGGCGTGGAAAGAGACTTTGCCACACACAATCAGGATCAAACTTTGCGCTCAGCGATGCGAAACTCAACCGTTTGGGTTTACGAAATGTTTGCCAACGAAATCGGAGAAGCAAAAGCAAGAGAGTATCTGACACAAATTGATTACGGAAACGCAGACCCAAGTACTGGCGAAGGTGCTTATTGGATTGATGGCGCGCTAGAAATCTCGGCACAAGAGCAAATTTATTTTCTACAAAAACTGTATCAGAACGAGCTCCCTTTCAGGGTTGAGCACCAACGATTAGTTAAGGATATGATGATCGTTGAAGCAGAGCGGACTTGGATTCTCCGGGCTAAAACTGGCTGGGAAGGGCGCTGGGGCTGGTGGGTAGGGTGGGTCGAGTGGCCAACAGGCCCTGTGTTCTTCGCTCTTAATATAGATACGCCAAATCGACTCAACGACCTCTATAAAAGAGAAGACATTACACGCGCTATCTTGCAATCCATAGATGCCTTGCCTGAAGCAGACTATTGGAACTAGCTGATACAGGTTTCCAAAGCCCATGAGGGACAGAATCAGGGCTGACCCCCTTGCCCAACAATGCTCTCATGTACATCATCAGATTGCAAAAGGCTATTCTCTTCAACCCTATCCTCCGCCCGCACCTGCCGCATCTCGCTGACAGACGGTGCAGGTGCAGATGAAGAACAGCGATCGCTTCTTTGGGCTCAGCTCCACCACCTGCTCGAACTGATCTGCCGACCAATCGTGCTGAACTTGCGTTTTTGGTGAAGGAGGTCAAACGGCTCCAGCAGGAGAGGTTGGCGTGGAATGACATTCTGGAGGCTTGCTTGTAACGGTTCCAACCGCTCGTCTATCATCGCGCCGAGATGTCCCGTCTGGCAGGTGCCCACTGTTGAGCGCACGTATTGACTAGAGCGCAAGTAGTGGACAACCTGCATCTGCTGAGGCTGTCCGCTGGTGGGACGCAGGCTGACGTAGAGTCCATGCACTGAAGCAGTTGTAGCATAAAGGCGATCGCCATTGTTGGGTTGACCGCGAAACGTTCCTTCAAACGGCAATTGAGCATAGTCGGCATCGGGAGCCAACTGCTCATAATCCTGCAGCAGAGACCCATTCAGCAACGTTTGAACGCGACCATTCTGATCGCGCCACTGTACGGTTAGCGTCATGGATGTTCCCATCGGATTTTGAGGTATTTCCGTCCTAGTAGTCTCTGGCAGGCTGCCCGCCAGTTGATACGTCAGGCTGCCGCCTTGACTCAAAGAAGCGGTCGCTTGACAGGTGATACGGTAGAAATTGGTTTGGGCATCTGCGGGCGTCGTCGTTGTAACTAGAGCGATCGCTAAGGCACAGCTTAACGGCTTCAACCATTGCATCTTAGGCATGAGCAAGCACCTCCAAACGGCACATAACTTATAAAACGAGACGTAACGTAAGAAAAGTTGAATCTCTAACTTGAACTATACATGTATGGTCTGCCGCTGACGTTTTGTACAGCTTTTCGCTCTTAAACCAGTGAGAAAAAAGGGCGATCGCCCCCTAGCCTCCCGTCTTGATGAACCGACAAAACTTGCCAGCCCAATCATCAAGAGCCCTCTGGGAGAGTTGACAACATTGATATTGGTTAGGAACTGTAAAGAAACAAATTCACGCTTTGACGCCGAAAGCCTATCCAAACTGGAATAGAGGAATTTCAGAAACATGAGCTTAATTTTTTACAGTCCCTTAGCCCCTGTCTAGTTGATACCCGAAAATGGCATTAAGCAACGCTAAAATCACGTCGATCGAGGACATCCACATCCACACCTCTGAGTTCAGCGAGAACTTTATTGCCCTCGCGGATTAAGACACTGTTGTTTCTTTGGGTAAAGCTAAGGCTGCCAAAACGAACGCCATCCAATAAAAACCTATCTATGCCGTCTCTGTAATCCAGAATCTTATCTGCCCCTATGAATGAATCGATCACAAAGATATCGGCACCTGCGCCTCCCTGCAGCACATCTCTACCTTGCCCTCCCGTTAACCAATCGTTCCCGTCACCCCCGATCAATGTATCCTGACCGCTATTGCCACTCAGGATGTCATTGCCGCTATTACCAATGAGGGTATCGTTGCCGTTGCCACCTGTGAGATTATCGTTACCATCTCCACCCAGCAACCGATCGTCTCCGACATCTCCAAACAGGCGATCGCTGCCTGCAAGACCAGAAATGGTGTCGTTGCCTCCAAAGCCATTTATCGTATCCCGACCCGATGTGCCCGACAAAGTATCATCGCCACTAAAATCAGGAACCGGATTGAGCGTTAACCTGTAGTGAGTGGAATAGGTAAAGGTAGAACCTGAAGGGGGCGCAGCTTGTAAGAAATAAGTCCCTGCCTCCAGAATGACAGAGGCAGTTGTGTTATTCTCCCCGCTAAACGTATCAATGGTTTCGTCCGAATCATAGACCCCGTTTCCATTGGTGTCTGCTGCAAAATAAAGCCTGAGTCGTTCCGTCGTCCCATTGATCAAGACACCAATATTGGTTTTTTGAGAGAGCGTGAATTTATAGGTATCAACGGGGTCGATGGCATTCCCAATATAGTCTCGGAGGACGCGCCGTGTCGAGAGTGTGCCCAGGTTCAACGCTTGACCAAAGGTGCTCCCCGGATCAGGAGAAACATTACCGGGTCTCGGTGTTGCACCCAGTTGAATACTATAGTCTCGCGTCAACAAGTTACTCGTTTCGACTTCGAGATAATAGGTTCCAGTGGGTAACGACTGAAAAAATGATGTATCTGCACCTGCGGACAGTGTTCTAATGCGCTCATTATTTTCGATGAGGCCATTGCCATTAAAATCGGCTATCAATCGCAGAAATGCAGGATTGCCTGAACCCGTGGCCCAGTCAACCGCTCCAGAGATGTTGCTATTGGCAGCGAGGGTAAATCTGTAGTACGTGACTGGATCGGTTCCCCCAATGACATCAGAGATATTGGTGGTGCTTGAAAGGGTTCCCAAATTATTGGCGGTTTCGAGCGTGTTATCGGTAAGTGCCATAGATTAATCGTTCAGAAAGGAATAAGCAACAGGTCAGCAATGCTAGCTGCATGACTGAATTGGGATGAGTGGCTACAGTCCTCCCTTGGTCGCCCGTGATGACCTGTAGCCGGAGCCGGACATACTCTTGCAGAAAAGGCAGAGCAAGAACAGACGTACAAATGGAGACTATGCTATGCTATCCGCTCAGATTTTTCTCCTATTGACCATTCGTGCCAAGAAATTGACCGATCGCGCCTTTTGGGACAAGCTCAGTCATCAGGCACGTTCGCGCAACCGGTCTAGCCCATCTAGAACAAAATCGAGGCCAAACTCAAAGTCATACAGACCGTCATAACTGCCATCAATGATGTAAAGCGACAGTTGGTGCATATAGGGATATTGGTCTGGAGGAATGTATGAAATGAAGCTTTCGGCAGTCTCGGCATAGGCTGAGGCTTCTACAGGAAAGTTGAGTTCTTGAAGGGTAAAGCCGTAGATGTGACTGTCGATGGCATTCCAGGCATGATCCGCCATCTTCCACGAAAATCCTGCTTCCCGCAGGCAGCCGATCGTTCGATCAACATAGTGCAGCATGGCTGGCCCGATGTTGATCCGTGACATGATCGCGATCGCTGCCCAGGGATGTTTGAGCAACACCTCGTGAGCCGAGAGCGCCCGCTGCCGCATGGCAATTTTCCAATCGAGGTCAAAGCGAGGCAAGTCAATTTTACCGACCACAATATCCACGATGCCGTCGATGATGTCGTCCTTGCTGGCAACGTGGTTGTAGAGTGACATTGCTTTTACGCCTAATTCTTGAGCCACCTTTCGCATCGAAAGCGCTTCAAGCCCTCCCTCATCTGCTAAGCGGAGAGCTGTCTGCAAAATCCGCTCTCGACTTAGCGGGGGCAGGGGTGGTGTGTTGGATGTGTCGGTCTTAGCCATCTATTTTGTTGTGTATCGCCCTACAGTTAACCGTTCTAGCCTCCGTCGAGATGGATGTTACATCATTACACTTGACAGACTTACAGCGTAAGCTAAACTAGCGTTATGAGCAGGCTTACACTGTAAGTTTAGCTCAGGAACGACAGGTTCGCTTCGCATAAATTCTCCTGAAAGCTCAAAATCTTATGTCAGCAACAAAATCGCATATTCCATCTCCAGCAACAAGCCCAGTACATGACACAACACATCAGACAATGAAGGCGATCGCCCGTTCAGACTATGGTTCCCCCGATGTCCTGAAGCTGGAAGAGGTCGATAAGCCTATCGTTTCCAACCATGGCGTATTGATTAACGTTCATGCCACATCAGTGAATGCGGGGGATCTGCATCTTATGTATGGAACGCCCTTGATCACTCGCCTGATTTACGGCGGATTACGCAAGCCCAAGGTGAAGATTCTCGGCTTTGACGTCGCTGGACGGGTTGAAGCCGTTGGTCAGGATGTCACCCAATTTCAGCCTGGGGATGAAGTTTTTGGGGATCTCTCAGAGTGTGGCTTTGGGGCTTTTGCCGAGTATGTCTGTGCCCCAGAATCTGCGTTGGTGTTGAAGCCTAAAACTAGTTCTTTTGAGGAAGCTGCGGCTGTTCCTGGTGCAGGGATGACGGCCTTACAAGGGCTGCGCGACTGCGGACACATCCAGCCCGGACAGAAAGTTCTCATTAACGGCGCATCCGGGGGGGTGGGTTCGTTTGCCGTGCAAATGGCCAAGGCCTTTGGTGCTGAAGTAACGGCAGTGTGCAGGACACAAAAAATAGACAAGGTGCGATCGCTTGGGGCAGACCACATCCTTGACTACACTCAAACCGATATCACTCAAACTGGACAGCCTTACGACCTGATTTTTGATGCAGCCGCCTACCGTTCTGTGTTCGACTATCTACCCATGTTGACTCCTGACGGCATCTACGTCATGGTGGGGGGCTCCATCGCTCGATTTTTTCAGGCGATGTTTCTCGCACCCTGGATTTCCAGAACCCGTCGCCAAAAAGTGAAGTGTTTAGCAGTGAAACCGAATCAAACTGATCTAATAGCTTTGAAGGATCTCTTGGAGGCAAGGGCGATCGCCCCCCTGATCGACCAATGCTATAGTCTGAGCGATGTTCCTGCCGCCATTCGCCACCTAGAACAGCGGCAAGTGCTGGGGAAAGTCGCCATTCGTGTTTAATAACTTCTCCAAATTGAAACTGTACACAATGAAACCCAACGTATGGCTGATTACAGCCAGTCTCGTCCTCCTTTCCCTCGGTTTGCAAGCATTCTCCTGTGAACCAACGTCTGCCCCAGAGGCTTCACCTCCGACTTCGCCAAACCCAGAGTCAGGAGTGGAAGAGGCAGAAAGCGCTCAACCCCCGATTCCTGACCCTTTACCCCCCCTCTCTGCATCTGAGATCGAAGCCTTGCAGGCGGAAGTGGCCCAAAATATCGACCTCTGGTTTGATTTGGCAGGTGTCTCTGCCATGCCGCCTCCGCCCTCTGTAACAGAAGAGCTTGAGGATTATCGGGAAACGTGGAGTGCTGTCAATTCTGATGTAGCGACCTTTTTAGGAACGTGGGTCTACAGGGACAGTGTAGGCAACTTTTACTCTGTGACCGTTTTTCCTTCTCGTACTCCAGGGCAGGTCTGTGTATTGGAATTCATTCCCGAATCGAGCCTTCTCATTTATAACGAAGCTACGGGAGAAACTGTCCAAGATATTCTTGCTGAGCAACTTCTCACCGTTTCCGTTGCCAGCGTGCAAGATGGACACCTGCGTAGCAGCCAGGTTCGTTCTGTTGGCTCATCTACAGTTTCGACAATTTATGCCGAAGACCATCCCGTTGTGTTTATGGGTCTAGTGGACAATCAAAACACCAGCCGTTTTGTAGCACTGGATTCACTCCCTGTCTTACCCAGCGATCTACCTGAAGCCCTGGTGGAACCCGTTTCTCAAACCCTGAATAACTATAGCTGCATTACAGATCAGGGTCTACCTGGAGAGTAGTACCAGTTTGCGTAAAAGCGATCGCAATAATTATCTTATCCATTATAGAATCGGTTGATGCAAGAAAAAACTTTCTCTGGATATCTGACCCGTAGCGTGATTCAGTTTGCAGCTCATCAGGGATTGGATGTCGAGGGGCTATATTCTAGAGTTGGGCTTGATCCCATCGTCCTGACTACACCGGATCAGCGAATCCCAGCATCTGTTCATTATGCGGTATGGCGCGAGGTCGTCAAGCAAACAGGTGATGAAAATCTGGGACTCCATTTTGGGGAAGCCTTTAATGTCGGCAATTATGGCATCGTTGGGTACATCCTACTCAATTGCCAGACCTTAGCCGATGTCTTTGAGAAATATTGCCGCTACACCTTTCTCTTTTGCCAGGGGGTTCCTAGCCAACTTTCAGTTTCAGATGGCATGGCCTTTTTTGAGTGCCATTTGAAATCTGACTTCATGCCCCAGGATGACCTGTCAACAGAATCGCGTTACGATTCTGAATGCACGTTTGCCTCAACCTTAGCCGCTGTCAAAACGCTCACAGGAAAAGAGTTACGTCCGTCCATGGTGTCATTTTGCCATGCTCCTCCTGTGGATTTATCGGAGTATCAACGCATTTTTCAAACCGATCTAAAATTTTCAATGCCGTTCAACCGTCTGGTGTTTAATGCGGCATACCTGGACTGGCCTGTGTTGTCTTGCAATGCGCATCTACTATCTTTTTTTGAGCAACAGGCGGACGCAATGTTAGGGGCGATCAATGGGGGCGATCGCTACAGTCAAAAAGTTGCCCATCTCATTGCAGAGCATCTTCAAGGAGAACTCCCAAAAATTGACGCGATCGCCTCTGCACTCTCGATTAGTACTCGCCATCTCCAGCGAGAGTTACAGGCGGAAGGCACCTCGTTTCAGAAATTACTCGATAAAACTCGAAAAGAATTGGCGTTGAGACATTTGGAAAATCCAACGATCTCGATTCACGACATTGCATTTCTGCTGGGCTTTTCAGAACCGAGTGCGTTTAACCGAGCCTTCAAACGCTGGACAGGAAAAACCCCTCGATTCTGTCGATCTATATAGTAAACCTCATCAGTAATTAGTTGCTCGACATCCAAATAGATGTAGTAGCTATAAGATCGATTGGTTTCGGGCTAAGAATTGATTGCTTTTTCTAATTCCGATTAAGTCTAGTCAATAGAACAAACCCAGTTTAGGACTGATTGTATCAGGCGATCGCCCTTTCAAGTTCTCTATCGCAGTAAAAGCAGCGATCGCGCGAGTTTTTGCTTGCCAGATCAGACGCTTGACGAGAGGCGATCGTCACGGGGTAAGCTAACGGTTCGCTTGAGCGGATGCTAGCAATCTTTGCAATACATCAAGATTTTTCAGCAGTCCGCTCCGAGCAAATTATTAGCTAGGTAAATCTCAACAACTCGGACATGACCTATTGGCAAGATTAAGAAGGTTTAGAACATCAAACCATTGCGCTAACGCTGCCACCAACGATTTGCCAGCCGCTTTCGCCTCTACGCCAAACTCTCGTATAGCGGTAATTCCCTGCAAAGGCATTTCCTAAATAGGTACCGCTCAAGAAAATTTTAGCCGATGCAAGAGCAAAATGTTCGCTCCAAACACGTATTTCTAGCTCTTTAGGCACAAACTCGCGAAACTGAGTACCGCCAGTGCGGTGCAAGTCTAAATCCATGGCTTTAGTTGCCAGTTCACCCGTTGGCCCAGCGAAAAGTAGATCATCAGCAATGAGTATATCTAATTCAGAGACATCAGAGGCTAACATTGCGGTATAAAGCCGCGCTTCACACTCACGAATCTGGTTTTCAATGTCTAAATCCATGGTTCTCACTACAGTTCTAACTATACTTAACTCTTCTTCGTTACGGGTCGCTTCATCAACATGCCTCAACGGGTAGTCAATCGCCCTATCTATAAGTGTACTTGCTGTGTGCGCCGCCAGCTAGCGGACTCGTTCGCCCACCGCTAGAGCCTCTCGAACTCAACGAGAAGACTTTCAAGGGTCGGTGTGCAACGAAATGGTTAGATGTTTCTTTAGGTACGTTAAATACTGCCAGAAGCGATCGCAACCGATAACTGAAATCAAGCTGCTTCCAATTCGATAGAATCACCTTTTTTCAATACTCCTTCAACTAGAACCGCACAGTAAATTCCAGCAAAGTTGCCGTGTGCTTGGGCAACTTTCCGTGAAACTTCTGGGTTATGTTCACCTGTATCTGGATCGAGCGAAATCATCTTACAACGCGGATCTCGCTCAAGAACCATGACCGTCGCGATCGAACCAATCCGTAGACGGCGACCGACAAAATTATCTTCAGCAAATCCGATTTCGTCTGACGCAAAATCGACGTAGACGTTTGCTCGAAAACGCCGCTTATCAATTGGAATTGAGCATTCTGATTCAATTTGTCGAATCGTGGATAAGCTGATTAACGAAATCGGGCGACAATCGGTCAAAGCCCGGTCTGAACGCACAAGTTTCAGTTGGGTCTTTTCGTCAAGTCCTTCACCCAGGAGTTGTATCAATTCTGGGTCATCGACAGAAACTATTGTGCCTGCCGGAGTGACAATATCCAACATCATGTCTTCTGGATCACTGTTAGCAGGTGTCACTCCAGGTGCTATGCTCGCTGCTTCGATTAAATTCGGCGGTTTCGAGGCTCGTTCTGGGTAGCGATAGTGCGGACGATACTGCAACATTTGTTGCTGCACATTCGCGTTCAAATAAGGAAATCCTTTGCGGGCAGTGGAACTTTTGAAGGCGTAGCAGCGATCGCCATGGACACCAGAAAATCCCATAAAGATCTCGGGCATTTCCACGCCGCGCATACTTTTAACTGGGTAGCACCATAAGCTTTCGACGGTTCCGATAATTGTCATATCAAGCTTGGAAGCCTCATTTTAGCTAAAATTGTCTGCCTAACCACACTCCTTGGGGTGCTATACCAACCTTGATCAGCCTATACACCTAACAAGGGTGACTATGGCGATTGGATGCTCGATAACACCCCAAAAAGGGTGATTATGTATGCTGATATCGGCATAATACGCCCATTTCAGCATGTTATGCGGCTAGTTTCAGACAATCTTCACGATCGGCCAGGATCGTAGTATTGAGCACAGGCATTCTAGTCGAAGGTTCCTGGCTTATGTATCGATCCTCGCCCCAGAGTCATCCTACTATTCGGCACCATCCGTTGTTTCTTGGATAGCAAGTGCAGCAGACAGTTAAGGATGATGTCGTTCTTCCAACCAGATACACACCGCTTCCTCTGAGTCGAAGGTATGGTGAACATCTTGCTTAGGATCATAAACCCGGAAGTAACGCTCACCTTTTCGATTATAATGCTCAGAAATATAGGGTTCTGGATCGAGCGTAAAGCTTCTCACAAGGTATGTGCCAAAACGTGTCACTCGCTTTGCAAGCCAAATAAGAAAACCCTTCTTAGCTTTTCTTGTAGCCCAATCAGCGGCATGAAACGTAACGTTTGTAGAATCTATTGGATGACAGGATCTTGAGTGCTTCATCGCCTCTTACCTCTGAGATGAAACGTCATTTTTGGATTAAGTTGTTCTATCAAATCCGGTTAAGCACACAATTCATTGAAGGCTGTGGCAGCACCAGGATGTCTGTCACCCCTTGATATGGGGGCAACGAAGCGGGGGATTGATGTGGGATGTTCTAACGATGACCATCCCACCGGACTTGATAGTAAAGCAACCTTCGCTGGCAACTTTCGCCCATGACAAACACAGGTATACTAAGCCACCCTTGTAGTAGGTTTAATCGAGAACGGCTTGGATACGGGCATCGTTTTTGATGACGCCCCCTAAGCGCCCAACCTTAAACATTGATCAGCGGTTGACCGTACTCATATCGGGATAGCGATCGCCTACCGCCGCCCCCTGAGGCATCACCGCGTTGATCTGCTCCAGTTCCGTTGTGGTCAGAGTGATGTTCACTGCCGCTACATTTTCTTCTAGGTAACGCCGCTGCTTGGTACCAGGAATGGGTACAATGTCCTCCCCTCGGGTCAATAGCCAAGCGATCGCCAACTGGGCGGGAGTGACTTGCTTAGCGGCAGCGATCGCCTTGATCTGCGCGACAAGCTGCAGGTTTTTGGCAAAATTTTCCCCTTGAAAGCGAGGGGAATGGCGGCGATAGTCATCGTCGGCAAAATCATCAGGACTCTGAAACTGACCGGACAGGAAGCCACGCCCCAGGGGACTGTAGGGCACAAAGCCAATCCCCAATTCCCGCACGGTGGGCAAAATCTCGTCCTCCGGTTCTCGGCTCCACAGAGAATATTCCGTTTGCAGCGCCGTAATAGGATGCACCGCATGGGCGCGTCGAATCGTGGCGGGAGCCGCTTCCGACAGTCCCAAGTAGCGTACTTTACCCTGTTGCACCAGCTCAGCCATTGCGCCAATCGTTTCCTCAATCGGCACGTTGACATCAACCCGGTGTTGGTAATAGAGGTCAATCACCTCTACCCCTAAGCGCTGGAGTGAAGCATCACAGCATTGCTTAACGTACTCGGGCTTGCCGCAGACGCCGCCCCACCCGCCATCTGGGGTTCGTACATTGCCAAATTTAGTGGCAATCACCACCTGTTCACGACGATTCGCGATCGCCTTGCCTACCAGCTCTTCGTTGGTAAACGGCCCGTACATATCAGCAGTATCGAGCAGCGTTACGCCCAAATCGAGGGCCCGATGCAGGGTGGCGATCGCTTCGGCCTCATCTCGACCGCTATAAAACTCCGACATACCCATACAGCCTAAGCCAATGGCGGAAACCTTTAAGTCTTGTCCTAAGGTGCGTGTTTTCATGCTGCAAATACCTCCTTTACGGCGGTCATGCCATTGAGGGCCGCCGGAAATCCGGCATAAACCGCCATTTGCATGACAACTTCCACAATTTCTTCTCGGGTGCAGCCCACATTGAGGGCCGCTTGGATGTGGACTTTAAGCTGGGGCTGAGCATTGCCCATGGCGGTGAGGGCGGCGATGGTGGCAATCTCGCGAGATTTTAGATCGAGTCCAGGGCGAGCATAAATATCGCCAAAGGGAAACTCGATGACATACCGAGCTAGATCGGGGGCGATCGCTTGCAGACTGTCGATGACTTGCTTGCCCGCTTCCCCATCAATGGCTTCAAGCTGCTGCCAACCCCGTTGAAAGCGCTCAGACTGGGGTGTCTTTCCCAGGGGTATTGACGTTTTCATGAGTTCGTAGCTCCGCTTCGAGGTTTGAATAGTGCTGAATTTTCCAATCAATGACGGCCAGATTTGCCTGGAGTTGTTCAAGTTGCTCCACGACCATCTCACGATGGGCGACCAGAATCTGTCGTCGTTCTTCAAAGGTGCTGTTGGGGGAATTCCTCACGAGCTCTGCATAATGCTGCATCTGCCGAATGGGCATTCCCGTCAGCCGCAACTTGTTCAAAAACTCAATCCAGTGCAGGTCGCTTGAGGAATAGCGCCGATGACCGTTGGACAAACGGTCAATGGGCGCGATCAGATGGCAGCGCTCGTAATATCGCAAGGTGTGAACGCTTAGTCCGGTGGCCTCGGCAACTTGTTGAATGGTGAGTGTTTGTTCCATACCAGCACGTTAAAAGCTAGAGCGCACTCTAAGTCAAGTGGTCAGGCTAAAAAAATATCGCCCGCCAGATGCGGTTTGCATCTTTGGGTCATTTTAGCGGGGTCATCGCCAATTGAGCACCGTCCACATTGAGCACCGTCCACAAACAGACCTTCGGGGTCACCCTCCCGGTTTCACCTTCGGCAGCAAGGGCTCAAGCCACTCAAACGGGCCACGGGTCAAAGTATTCTGATTGGCAATGGGCTAGAGCTAAGTTATATCAAATCTAGGCGTTGCTGAATTGCGATTAAGATACGTCATGACTGGATTCGTTAACCACCCCCAAACCAGCGCAGGAAAAGGTCAGGCGATCGCCACAACCCATAGCCCAGTAGACCAAACATCGCCGTAATCAGCCCGGTAGCTACGTATCCCAGAACCATGATCACACCATCAGCTTCCAGCATAGCCACCACAAAGATCAGAATGCCGACGGTGGGTATGGGATTGGTCATGGGTATTGGGCACATCAGCAAAAGGGTCAACCAACTGATGCAAGCCCCATTGATGTGCCACGCTGGAGCGCTATGGGCCAACTGGATAAAACGAGGCCGCACAAACCGTTCGCTTAGGCGAGTTACCCGTCTGAGGTTACTCAGCACCTGCCGCGCCAGTAGTGAGGGAAACTGAAACTGAGCCATGCGGCGAGGTAGCCAGGGTGATTTTCGCCCCACCGCCATTTGTACTGACAGCAGCAGGCAGGCTGACCCCAAAATGGTTGTGAAGCCTGGCGGCATGGGAAAGAGAAACGGCAGCACCAGTAAACCAATCACCAAGCAAAAGCTTCGCTCGGCGGTTTCACTGAGCACGTGGGCCAGGGTTAGCGGCTGGTCGGCCAGCCTTTCTAGTAGGGATTGGATATCCTGGGAGAATCGGGAGGCGGGCGCGTTAGAGTCCATATGCGGCAATGATTAGAGGGGGAGTGATCAGGGCCATGAGGATGTTTAAGGGTGTACCGACCCGGAGAAAATCGACAAATCGGTAGCCGCCAGGGCCATAGACCATAGTATTGGTCTGGTAGTCAATGGGCGTCATGAAACTATTCGATAGAATTTGCCGGCTGGCACAGAGTCATGGCTGAGGAGGCTCCACAGCAGTGGTCGGATCGACGGCAGGAGCCGCTTGGCGTTGGGGTTGAACATACAGCCAGTCTAGGGCGGTAGCTAGGGCGACCACGGATGCCAAGGCAACTGACATCAGCAAGGGCCAAGGACTATTGAAAACAGCTTTGATAGTTTTCATCAGATTCCTCTCGCAGTGTTAGCGATCGCGGCACCGGGCTGCTGACGGCGAAGCACGAGCTGTATCAAGAGCTTTTCAGCTTCTAGCCAGATAAACATCAGAGCGCTGACCCCAAAGCACAGGGCTAGCTCACCGCCAGATAAGGGATGTAGGCCAAAAAACTGTTGCAGTGCCGGCACATACATCAACCCCACTTGCAGCCCCGTGGTGACCAGTACGGCCCCCCAGATAAAGGGATTGGTCATGGGGTTAAGCTGTATCGTCAGACGAGTCTCGGAACGGGCCGCTAAGGCATGGCCCATCTGGGCTAGACAGAGGGTGGTAAACACCATGGTTTTCCAAGTATCTGGGTTGCCAGAGTAGGCAGGGTCATGGGTGTAGCGATAGGCCCAGCCCATTAGACCAATGGCCAAGATCGCCAGCACGATACCGACTCGCACCACGTAGCTACCCAGCCCTCGGGCAAAAATGCTCTCCCTGGGGTTGTGAGGTGGGCGCTGCATGACGTTGGGTTCTGCCGGTTCCATGGCCAGGGCCAGGGCCGGTACGCCATCGGTGACGAGGTTCATCCACAAAATTTGCAGCGGTGACAGGGGCACGCCGCCCAGACCAATCAGGGGCGCTGCCGCAATGGTGAGCACTTCACCAACGTTGCTGCCCAGGATGTATTTGATGAAGCGGCGAATGTTGTCGTAGACCACCCGGCCTTCTTCTGTAGCGGCGACGATGGTGGCAAAGTTGTCGTCGAGCAGCACCATATCGCTGGCCTCTTTGCTGACGTCGGTGCCGGTGATGCCCATGGCAATGCCAATGTCGGCCTGTTTGAGAGCAGGCGCATCATTGACACCATCCCCGGTCATGGCCACAAAGTCTCCCTGTTTTTGCAGGGCCTGCACGATACGCAGCTTGTGCTCTGGGGCAACCCTAGCGTAGACGCTGACATGGGGCACGGTCTGCTCTAACTCGGCGGTGGAGAGATGGGTTAGCTCACGCCCGGTGAGGATGGTGTCACCGGGTTGGGCAATGCCAAGGGTTTCGGCGATCGCCTTTGCGGTTAAAGGATGATCGCCGGTGATCATCACAGGACGAATCCCCGCTCGACGACAATCGGCTACGGCATCCCGCACCTCAGGACGGGGGGCATCGAGCATCCCGACCAGTCCCAGCCAGATTAGATCGCGTTCCTCCGCTTCTAGAGAGTCGCTGGGGGTGACGCTGTCTAACGGCTTCATGGCCAAGCCCAGCACCCGCAGGCCATCGGCAGCTAGAGCATCGGTTTGAGCTAAGATAGCTTGTCGTTGAGCCGCCGTGAGGGGTTCAGGATCTCGATGGCCTTGGCTAGTGGCACATCGTTCGAGCACCAGTTCGGCAGAGCCTTTGGTGAACATCATCTGGGGGTCTAAGGGCCAGGCGGCATGGGGTTGGGTCTGAATGACGACGCTCATGCGCTTGCGCTCTGAGGTAAAGGGCACCTCGTGGATGCGTTGGCTGTGCTTCAGGTTCGATGCCTCAAACCCGCCTTTACCCGCCACGGCCAGGAGAGCTCCTTCGGTGGGGTCGCCCAGCAAGGTCCAAATGCTGCCAGACGGGTTGAGGGTCGCGTCGTTGCAGAGGGCGCAGGCAATCAGTAACGCCTGCAGGGCTGGGTCAGATTCAGGGGCGATCGCTCCCTCGTCGTTCAAAATCTGACCCACGGGCGCGTAGCCCTCTCCTGTCACCCGATACGGATGGGCGACTGTTTTGACCTGCTGCACCACCATCTTATTTTGGGTCAGGGTGCCGGTCTTATCCGAACAGATCGTGGTAACCGAGCCCAGGGTTTCGACGGCGGGCAATTTGCGAATCAGAGCATGGCGACGCACCATCCGCTGGGTGCCCAAAGCCAACGTCACGGTAATCACCGCAGGCAACCCTTCCGGCACGACGGCCACTGCCATGCTCAGGGAGACTTCTAACAAATCATCAAACAGACTGAGGTCTCCCGTGCGAACCAGCCCCACCGCCACCACCACGGCCACCAGCACCAAAGAACCCGACACCAGCACATTGCCCAACTGGCCCATGCGCTGCTGCAGGGGCGTGGGTTCTGATTCCACAGACTGAATCAGGGTGGCAATGCAGCCAAGTTCGGTCTCCATGCCGGTTTGCGTAATCAACACAGTGCCGCGCCCCTGCAACACTTCAGTACCCTGATAGACCAAGTTGAGGCGATCGCCCAAGGCGGCTTCTTCGTCCAAGATAACCTCGGGCTGCTTGGTCACTGCTTCGGCCTCGCCGGTTAGGGCAGCCTCTCGCACCTGCAGGTTCGCCGCGTTCAACAAACGCCCGTCCGCAGGCACCTGCATACCGGCTTCAAGCAAGATCACATCCCCCGGCACGAGGGCTTTGGCATCCACCTCCTGCTCTTGCCCCTGTCGCAGCACCCGCACCCGAGGCGAAGTCATGGTCTTCAGCGCCGCTAAGGCTTGTTCAGCCTTACTTTCCTGCAGATAGCCCAGCAGCCCGTTGAGCAGAACAATGGCAAAGATGGCGATCGCATCCTTAGGAAAGCCACCCTGCTGCAAGTCGAGCACCAGGGATACGAGGGCCACGGCGATCAACATCAGCAGCATAATGTTTTTGAACTGATCCCAGAGAATCTCCCAGGGGCTGCGGCTCGATCCTTCTTGCAGTTCATTGGGGCCGTAGATCTGCTGCCGCTGCTCTACGGTACTGGCGTCTAGACCCTCAATATGGGCTTCAAGTAACGTCAGGGCCTGGGCAGCCGTGAGAGTATGCCAGTGAGTCGATACGGGACGAGACGGTGGATGGAGGGGAGTACCCGACAAGACATCAGACTTAGAACTAGGAACCACGGCAGCTCTTTACCTCAGAGACTAAGTGTTACGATTCAAACGTGCTCAAAAACTAGTTATAGCACTAAAAAATAGTGTCAACATAAAACGCAATGTTAAATCCGTTCATGCCCGAGTCACTGATGAGCCGCGAAACCGAGCTACGGCGAGTCTGTGCCCTAGTCAAGCAAGATAGGGATTTTGTGGTCACAGGCGTCCCCGGCATTGGACGACGAACCCTGATTCGCAATGCAGCAAAACGTCTAGGGGCGCGCTGGTTGGAGATCGACTTTCTCCGCTGCCGCAATGCTGGTCAGTTCCTGAGGTTTTTGGCGGATGGCCTCGTCAACGCCTTTACAGAACCCCATGAACTCGCCAACATTCAGCAATGGAGCCTGAATCAGCCCCTGTCTTTCGACCAGTCTCTCTCGTCCCAGCCGCGCCTGACCTGGCCTCCAGCATCGGGTAAAGAATGGCCCCTCTTTGAAGGGTTGCTCTCCCTACCCCAGCACTTAGCCGAAGCACTCGACTGTCAGGTGATTATTGGGTTTCATAACGTTCCCCACATTCGCTCGTGGGATCGGCAGGGCAAGTGGGAAAGTCATCTGCGCCAAGAAATTCAGCGTCAAAGCCGGGTCAGCTATGCCCTAGTGGCCACCGTAGCGGAACCCTGGATGACCGCCAGCCATCTGCCGGTGATTGCCCTTACCCCCCTCAGCGATGCTGCCTTAGAGCACTGGGTGGTCAATGCCCTGGCAAAAACAGGCCTCACCTTTGACCCCGATAGCCAAGCCCTAGAGCTGTTTTTGAGCTACGTCCAGGGGCACCTCAAGGATGCCACGACCCTGGCCCAGCGTCTGTGGCTCAACTGTCAAGCGATCGCCCCCGATCCCCCAGGACTCATCCAGGCCCACCAGGTTCACAGCACCATGCTGGCTCTGATGCAAGACATGGGCGTCACCTTTGAAGCCCTGCTCTTACTCCTACCCCCCACCCAGGCTCGGGTGCTCGAAAGCCTAGCCCTCGATCCTACCGGTAGCCCCCAAGCCAATGCCTACATCAAAAAACACCAGCTCTCCCGTGGCGGCGGGCTGCAGGGAGCCCTCACCAGCCTAGAGCACAAGGGCCTCATCTACGGCCCTCAGCTTGGCTACCGCATTGCCCTACCCCTGTTTGATTTCTGGCTCAAGCAGCGTCTGCAATAATCATCCCCTATTGATGACTCTGTAAATTAGTGCTAGTCTTAGGAGGTTTGTTTAAGCCATCGGCCTAATTCGGTGTGAACCGAAGCGGAGGACCCACCTTGGGGCGCACCCTGTACCGACAGGGGGGAGACTTCTCACTCCTAGCCCGTCAGCTAACTTCGCCGGCCTTGAGAGGAGACTCACAATCTCCTGGTTGATCGCTTAAATCGTCTCTTACCCAGGAGATACATTATGGAAAGCTGGTCTGCAGTTGCGGCCCTGGCCGTGGTTGTGCCTGTGATGGTTTGCATCATTATGGAATGGTTGCCTCTAACCATCGCGGCACTGTTGGGAGCTATGGTGCTCCTCTTGATCAACGTGTTGACGCTGAACGAAGCCGTTGACTACATTGCCCAAAGCTCCGCTACCTTAGCCCTCTTTTTTGGCGTCATGGTGATGGTGCGGGCCTTTGAGCCAACTCAAGTGTTTGACTACTTAGCGACGCAAATGGTGCGTCTAGCCGGGGGCGAGGGCAAACGCCTGCTGCTGGGGATTGTGGCTGTTACTACCCCCATCTGTGCCGTACTGCCCAATGCCACCACGGTGATGCTGCTGGCTCCGCTGATTCCACCGATCGCGGAGGAGTTGGGGGTCAACTTTGTTCCCTTGCTGATCCTGATGGTGCTGGTAGCCAATAGCGCCGGGCTGCTGACCTTGGTGGGGGATCCGGCTACGTTCATCGTAGGCGATGCCATCAACATCAGCTTCATGGATTATCTAAAAACGCTGAGCTTGGGAGGGGCGATCGCTATTGGAGCCATTGTGGTGATGCTGCCGGTTCTATTTCCCTCAATTTGGCACAAAAAATTGGATAACTTAAACCAGTTGCCCCATCCTAAGATTAACCATCCCCGGATGTTGATCTTGGGCAGTATCATTGTGGCACTGGTGCTGATCTTTTTTGTGATTGGCGAGTCGATGCCCATCCCAATTTCTCCGGCAACAGTGGCATTGGCGGGGGCTGCCCTTTGTCTGCTGATCACTCACCAAAGCCGAATTGACTCGATCCAGCATATTCTGCGCGACGTGGATTGGAGCACTCTTATTTTCTTCATGAGCGTGTTTGTGCTGGTGGGCGGACTCGAAAAAACTGGTGTGCTCAGCGCTGCCTCCCACCTCTTAGCGCTGGTTTTGGGGCGCAACATTGCCTTGGGTACCCTGCTGCTGCTGATGTTGGTCGGGGGACTGTCTAGCTTGGTGCCCAATATTCCTCTTGTGGTAGCCATGGTGCCGATGCTGAAAGAATATGTGGTGACGGTGGGGCTGGCGACACCGGAGATTTTGGCACCGGACTTTGCTGGGGTTTTGCCTGTTGCCGTCCTGCCCTTGTTTTACGCCATGATGTATGGCGCAACCCTAGGCGGCAATGGCACCTTAGTGGGAGCCTCGTCGAATATTGTGGCGGCGGGCATTGCTGAGCAGCACGGCAGGCGTATTTCGTTTCACACCTTTCTGCGCTATGGGGTGCCTGTTGCCTCGGTGCAATTGGTGTTGACCGGACTCTACCTATGGATACAATAACTACTCCAGACTGAGGAAGGATTAGATAGGAGCGATCGCCCCTTAGGATAGGTATAACGAGAGTCAAAGTGATCAAGAATCCCTCGTCTAACTCTCCCACAAACATTATCGTTGCTTATGGTGTAATGTCGAGAAGATGTTAGAAAAACCAACCCAAGAATTCTTTCCATTTATTGCCACTCGATCGCTTCTCTTTGATTACACACAGGCGATCGCTTTTATGTACCCCAGGGAAAACCTGTAGGTGACCAGACTTAAGCTTACCTCAGTTACCATCAATAGTTATTTATCAATCTGCAGAATATTGGATAAAACCGTTAGGCTCAGGTTTAACTGGTGGAGCAGAGAGGCTTCAGCGGCGTGAATAAAAAAGTGGTTGCCCGGCAAGACATGTTGAGTAAATTTGGCCTGGGTTTGCGATCGCCAGGCCCGCAGTCGCCCCCGCTGGGTGGACGGATCACGGGTGCCGCCAAAGGCGGTAATCGGGCAGGGTAGGGGTGGTTCGGTCGCGTAGGTGTAGGTTTCACACAGGGTAAAATCGGCCCGCAGCACCGGCAGCAGCAGGGCCATAAACTCGTCGTTAGCCAAGACGGCGGGGGCAGTGCCCTGTAGTCGCATCAGCTTTTCGCGAAAGGCATCGTCGGGCAAGGTATGCACAGGCGGTTCCGGATCGGGCAAGTGAGGGGCGCGATGGCCTGAGACGTAGAGGTGGACGGGCGTAGGCAAGCTGTGGCGACGGCAGTAGCGGGCCAGCTCAAAGCTAATCAGCGCTCCCATGCTGTGCCCAAACAGAACAAAGGGGCGATCGCAGAGGGGCTGAATCACCTGGGCGATCGCCCCCAGTAGTTCATCTAAATTCTTCAGAGGTGGCTCGGTTAGGCGGGCACCATGACCCGGCAGTTCGAGGGCACACAGGTCCACGCTAGCAGGCAGGTGCTGGCTCCATGACTGAAAGATACGGGCGCTACCTCCCGCATAGGGCAGACAAAAGCAGCGCAGGCGGGCTTCGGGATTGGAGTCAACGCGGCGCAGCCAGCGTTGGGCGTCAGGGGTGGTCATCATGGCAAACCTTAGGTTAGGACTTGGAGCTGGGAAAACTGGTGCAGGAGATCATCCACCTCGGATTCTGGGAGGTGATCGATCTGGTCGAGCAGTTGTTGAATCTCGGCAGGCTCGAAACGGGGCAGGGCGGCGATCGCGAAAGGCTGGCCTTGGGCAACTGCATCTGTAAGCAATGAGGTTTCGCCTTGCTGGTGGGCGATCGCTTGGGCCAGGCCCGCTACCGTCGGGGTATCAAACAGGCAGCGCAGGGGAATATCCACCTGGAACTGCTGGCGTAGGTGAACCATGATTTGGGTGGCGAGCAGAGAATGGCCCCCCAGCTCGAAAAAGCTGTCGTCAACGCCAATGGGGCTAATGCCCAAAAACGACTGCCAGATCTCCGCAACAGCATGTTCCACAGAGTTCCGAGGAGCCTGATAGTCACCCGTTAGGGCAGGGCGATTGGATAAAGGGCGAATATCTCCCACTGGATTAGGCAGGTTAGACGGTGCTGAAGACGACTGCCACTGCCGTTGGCGAAGGCTGAGATCGCCCGTGGAAACGATGATTTGGGGAGCGACGGCGTAGGCCAAGAGCCTTTGCCAAACGGCGCTGCCCTCTGCCGGAGTTAGGGCTAAATCAGCCATGGTCTGCCCGAGTCCCTGGTGGGCCTCAGGCTGAAATCGCCAGCCATCCCAGTTGACGCTCATCCAAGGAAACGTCGCCGATCTAGACTGCTGCTGGGCAAAGGCATCCATGAAGTGGTTGGCCGCGCCATAGGCCGCAAACCCCAGCCCGCCCAACACTGAGGCCAGGGAAGAGCAAAGTAGGCAAAAGTCTAAAGATTTACCTTGCAGGGCCTCGGCCAGGTTTTCTAACCCCAAAACTTTGGACTGAAACTGCTGCGCTAGGTCAGCACTACCGGTTTCAGCAATCACCCGAAAGGCCTGTTCACCCACGGCTCCAGCGGCATGAACAACGCCGTTGAGGGGGCCGAAGTGGGCTTCGGTTTGGGCGATCGCTCCCTGCATCTGAGCCAGATCCCCCACGTCTGCTTCGAGGATTAACACCTCGGCTCCAGCCGCTTCGATCGCCTGCACCTGGCGAATTTTGTCGCTGATGGGATCGTTGGGAGTATTTTCTAGCCGGGTAGGCCAGTGCGATCGCGGTGGCAGCCCCTGCCGACTGAGGAGGGCAATTTTAGCCTGCCAGGGAGCCAGCGCCGCCGCCAGGGTCAGTCCAATATTCCCCAGACCTCCTGTGATGAGGTAGACGCCCTGCGATCGCAGCCGGGTTTGATTAGGCGCAGGTTCCGGCAGGGGCAGGGGTGCAAACTGCTGCACCCACCGTAGACCGTGACGATAGGCAATAACGGCCTCAGCTTCAGGAGCGTTCAAGTCTGCCAACAGCCGCTCTAGGGGAACGCCATCGTTAAGCGCCACCGGCCAGTCCACTACGCGGCAGGTAATTTGGCGATATTCCTGGGGAATGACCGTGCTGGGGCCGAGCAGGGTCGCGTGGGCGGGCAGGAGCAGCTCGTCCCCGGTGACGTTGAAAATACCCGGCGTCATCACCGTGAGCCGTAGGTCATGGTGCCAGCCGCCCTGAGTCAGAGCCTGGGTCAGACACAGCAAACTCTGGCAGCCCCGCGCTTGGATATCAGCAAAATCCACAGGAGATGTCAGGCTCCAGCCGTGGAGAATTTGGGCAGGACGGTGATTGCCCAAGGCATGAAGCAGGGCACGGTAGTCCTCCGATCGCCGGGGATTGAGGGTAAAGGTACGGTCATCCAAACGGCTGAAGGCCTCTCCCGATCGCACCTGAACCGCCGTTGAGAACTGCTGAACCATGGCCTGAGCCAGGGGAGACTCATCCAGAAACAGCAGCCAGGATGCCTCAATTGGAGGAGCATTCACGGGTAGGCATAGGGGCGATCGCTGCCACGATGGACTATAAAACCAATCAGTCAAGTCAGGCTTTTTCTGAAGAGTGGGTGGGGCGGTAGTCCCGATTGGTTGGGCTTCGACCCAGTAGCGCTGCCGCTCAAAGGGATAGGTCGGCAAGGGCACCCGCCGCCGCTGCTCGTGGGCGTAAAATCCCGACCAATCGATGGCAACATTCGCCAGCCACAGTTGCCCCAGGGCCGATAGTAAACAGGCTCCATCGTCTTGGGCATCGCGAGGATGGCTCAGGGAAGGAATTTTAGTCAAGGTTTTGAGGGTAGGATGCTGGCGGGCCAGAGTGGTTAGGGTCTGCCCCGGCCCCACTTCGAGCAGCAGCGGCTGGGCCTCGCCGAGGGTCTGTAGCCCAGTGCGAAACTGCACGGGCTGCTGTAGATGCTGTACCCAGTAGTCGGGGGCGATCGCCTGCTCTGGGGTAATCCAGGTGCCGGTCAGGTTAGAAACCCAGGGAATTTGCGGCGGTTGCAGGTTGAGTTGACTCAGCGCTTGCCGGAAGGGAGCCACAGCCCCCGCCATTAGAGGTGAGTGGAAGGCGTGGGAGGTTTTGAGCCGCCGATAGGGGATGTCCTGGGTATCAAGCTGCTGCTGATAACGGGCGATCGCCTCCACAGCCCCCGCCACCACGCACAGATTTGGGGCATTATCTGCCGCTAAAACCAGATCTCCAGGCAATTGCGCCACCACCTGCTCGGCAGGCTGGGCCACGCTCAGCATCGCGCCCTCCGGCTGCTGGGCCATCAGTTTTCCCCGCAGGGCCACCAGAGGCAGCAGGGTTTCGAGATCGGCCACCCCCGCTAGGCAGGCGGCGACGTATTCGCCCAAGCTGTGGCCGACCAGGGCTTGGGGTCTAATACCCCACTGCTGCCAGAGCTGGGCCAGGGCATACTCCACCAGAAACAGGGTGGGCTGGGCGATGTCGGTGCGGTGAATTAGCTCCATCGCCTGGGATAGTTGGCTGTCGTCAGGGTAGAGAATGTGCCGTAGATCTAGCCCCAGGTGGGGATACAGCAGGTCAGCACCGCGATCGATCCAGTCGCGAAAGGTGGCTTCCGTGTCGTAGAGCTGCCGTCCCATGCCGATGTGCTGAGATCCCTGCCCCGGCAGCAGAAAGACAATCTGGGCGGCCGAGTCGGGGGCAGTTTGAGATTTCACGCGCTGGGGGGCCGCAACCGTGAGGGCGGTGAGGGCATCGAGGCGATCGCAACACACCGCCATCCGCCGCTGGGCAAAGGCCTGCCGTCCCACCTGGAGGGTATAAGCGACATCGGCCAGAGCGATCGCCTCTTGTTCCAAGGACTGGGTCAAATTCTGGGTTGCGGTTTCCAGCGCTGTCGCCGTTTTAGCCGACCACAGCAATAGCTGCCACGGGCGCGACCCACTGGTGGCGGGAGCGGGCGGGGCTTCTTCCACAATCACATGGGCGTTGGTGCCGCCGATGCCAAAGGAGCTAACCCCTGCCCGCCGTGGGCCTTGGATCGGAACGGGCCAGGGCTGGAGTTGGGTGTTGACGTAGAAGGGGCTGTGGTCGAAATCAATCTGCGGGTTCGCCGCCTCGAAGTGCAGGCTGGGGGGAATTTGCCGTTGCTGTAGGGCCAGCAGGGTTTTGATCAGCCCTGCCGCCCCCGCCGCCGCATCCAGGTGGCCGATATTGGTCTTCACCGATCCCAGAGCGCAGTAGCCTCGCCGAGCGGTTTGAAACGCCTGGGTCAGGGCAGCGACTTCGATCGGGTCGCCCAACATCGTGCCTGTGCCGTGGGCTTCGATCACCTGAATGCTGTCGGGGTCAACCTCCGCCACCTGCTGAGCGGCGCGAATGACAGCGGCTTGGCCTTCAATGCGTGGGGCCGTGTAGCTGATTTTGTCTGCGCCGTCATTGTTGATGGCCGATCCTTTGATCACGCCGTAGATGGTGTCGCGATCGCCCAAGGCATCCTCCAAACGCTTCAGCACCAGCAGCCCCACACCGCTGCCGCCGACCGTGCCCTGGGCGCGGGCATCAAAGGCGCGACAGCGGCCATCGGGGGACGAAATGCCCCCCTCTTGGTAAAGGTAGCCCCCCTTCAGCGGCAGCCGAATCGAGACGCCCCCAGCCAAGGCCAGATCACATTCGCCGCTGAGCAAGGCTTGACCGGCCAGGTGAACGGCGACGAGGGCGGTGGAACAAGCCGTTTGCACATTCACACTCGGCCCCCGCAAATTCAGCAGGTAGGACGTGCGGGTGGTGAGAAACTCGCGCCCATTGCCCAGCACCAGCGGAAACTGGCCCACGGTCTGCATCAGTTGGGAGTTGCTGAAGAGGTTGAACAGATAGCCGCTGAGGGTCGCGCCGCCGTACAGCCCGATCGCCCCGGTAAACCGCTGGGGGTCATACCCAGCCTGTTCTAGGGCAGTCCAAGCCGTTTCTAAAAACACCCGCTGCTGGGGGTCGAGAATTTCGGCATCGCGGGGGCTAAGGCCAAAAAAACCGGCGTCGAACTCGTCGGCATTCTCTAAAATGGCGCGGGCTTTAACGTAGTTGGGCTGCTTGAGCGTGGCTGCATCGACACCAGCCGCCAGCAGTTCCGCCTCGGAAAAGTGGGAGACTGAATCGACCCCAGCTTGCAAGTTGCGCCAAAAATCCGCCAGGGTGGGAGCACTGGGAAAGCGCCCGGCCATGCCGACGACGGCAAGTTCTAAACCTGTGTAGTGAGTGGTCATGGTGAGTCTTTAATAAATGCTGGGGCTAGTATCAAAAGGCAGAAGGCAGAAGGCAAAAGGCAGAAGGCAAAAGGCAGAAGGCAGAAGGCAAACCTCTTATGCATCAAGGCTTTCCTGCAGTACAAGTAGCAGATTTGGTAGTGGATTAACGTAAAGGATAGAGAAAAACAAGGCATTGCCGTCGCATTGCTCGATTCTGAGGGAGTAGGACCCATGAAAATTGAGATGACCTGTCCAACGTGCGGGTCTCACAACATCTCCAAGAACGGCACTACCAGGCGCGGTAAGCAAAACTACAAGTGCCGAGACTGCAACCGTCAATTCGTCGAGAATCCCCAGTGGAAACCGAA
>NZ_JACSWB010000121.1 GCF_016888135.1 Leptolyngbya sp. CCY15150 | reverse complement strand
AGTTCGTGGTAGGAGACCACTCTCTAGAGACGTTTAAGCCCTTGTGGCAGATTGTGATGGGTTGGGCTTGTTTTCTGTACATCACTGATGGGTATAAAGTGTACCCTTGCGTGATTGAGGATGGAGACCATTTAGTCAGTAAAACAGCCATGACTCGGGTTGAGGGCGAGAACTGTCGGTTACGACATTACTTGGCTCGATTGCACCGTAAGACGTTGTGTTATTCCAAATCGGTTGACATGCTAACGACATCAGTCCGGTTACTCATCTACTATCTCAA
>NZ_JACSWB010000120.1 GCF_016888135.1 Leptolyngbya sp. CCY15150 | reverse complement strand
TGACATGCTAACGACATCAGTCCGGTTACTCATCTACTATCTCAAGCATCGTCAGATTCCAGTATTCACTTAAATCATTCTTGATTGCGCAACGCCCTCCCCGCAGAGCCCGCACAACAGGGCGACGGTCTGGGGGATACCGTTGATCGGTCTCGGCCAGGTAAATGTTATAGCCCTCTAGGCTATCCAGGGGATTATCAGCCATCCCCCATTGAAAAATCGAATGCCCCATGCGGTTGAGCAACAGCATCTTCCCATCCCCATCCAGCACCCCCACCCCCATGGGCAGACTGTCTAGCAAGGTGGCAAACTTTTGTTCACTATCCTGCAAGGTGGTTAGAGACTGCTGTACCTGCTGATGCATATGGTGCAACGCCTGGGACACCGTAGAAACTTCCGCAATGCGGCTGTCGGGTAGGGGTAGATCGACAACACTCGCTTCCATGCTTTGGGCCGTTTGGGTGAGACGCAGGAGCGATCGCGTCAGGCGTCGGGACGCCCAAAGGCTCATACCCACTGCACCACATAGCACTAAGCCGCTCACCCATAGCGTTAGCCGTAGATTTGCATCAATCCGCCCAGCCAGGTCTGCCTCTGGCACCAGCACCACCACCTGCCACGTCCAACCAGAATTCACCTCAAAGGGAATCACTTGCACAAAGTAGGTCTGGTCTAATAGACGCACTCGCTGAGCCGAGAGACTACGCCCCTCTTCAGCCTCCAAACCCCAGAGAGCTGCCGCCCTTGTCAGCGGATCCTGGCTCTCCTGGGCCATCAGCCGCCACTGTTCCGGTGATGAGGTCTCTGTATTGGCAGCGATCGCCTCTTGACGAAGCGGTACTTCTCCGGTGGAGGTAGCTATGAGCTGGCCAAGATCATCAAGGATGAACACCCGCCCAGCATCGCTAATTGGCAAACTGCGCAGAAATTCCCCCATATAACCAAGGTAGAGACTGGCACCGAGCACACCCTGAACATTCCCCGCCGCATCGGTAAACGGCAAGACATAGGTCATGATCAGTGACGCAGGGTCTTGCCCTTGCTCCCCAGGGGCTATCCGCCAAAGACCTGCCCCTTGCCCCTGCGCCTCTGCATACCACGGATCACCCGATGGCGTTACGTGGGGATCGTAGTTCTCCACAACATCTTGTAGATAGAGGCGCTTGCCCTGGCGATCGGCTGCGTAGTTCTCTAGGTTGCCTGTGCTTGGGTTGCGCTCCTGAATTGCAAAAGGTGCTGCCGGAAGACGCCCCACCGCCAGAAAATCCCGCGCCTCCGTCACCATCATCAAGCCGCTCACTTGGGGGTTGATCTGGAGCTGCTCAACAAAATAGGCTTCCATCAACGCTGCATTTTGCCAGTCTAGCCCCCCAAGCTGAATCGCCAGTCGCTGACCTTGAACCAGCGTTTCTGATGCATGAACGTAGTCATCTAAGGTTTGAACAACGCGGCGGTTGGTGTCGTCCACCACTTGATCAACAAGCTCTTCAATGGCTGCCTGCCCGCTGCGATAGCAGAAGTAATCCACGATCAAGACGGTGCCAATCACCTGCACCATCAGCGGAATAGCCAGTAACGTTTGTAGCGAGATTTTTGAAGACCTTAAGTACCTAAGACCACGGTGCAACATGCAAGGTGTTTTTGTTTATCACTGAACAGCAATCGAGCTCAGACGCTTCCCCAATCATGCGGCACCCCGTTGGATTGCGCGGAGCATCCCTTCTGACTTAAGGTAACGCATGAACTTCGGATCAACCTCCATGATATGGCTGAATTCATGCTGCTTAACCTTACTTAAACAGAGTTCATTACTCAGAGCATCTGTTTATCTCCTGATGATTAAACACGACTTGTTGTTTATAGATTTAAGTCTATGCACAACAAGATCATGATAGATTTTTACAGCGATACAAGATCAGCAGGATGGGTGCGGAAAGACAGGTACTGGGAGTAGTTGTATGGCTCCACAAACGTTTGAACAGACGTTCAGGGGGCGTTGCTGAATCGCGATAGGATTTATGCTGGCGAACCGTGAGCGAGAGGCTCCCATCCAGTCTAGTCGAAGGGTCATAGCCGGGATATTCTGCCTTTGATCCCCCACTTCACCGCTCCCTTGGCAAGAGAGCTACAAACATCTGGGTACTGAGCAAGCTTTGAATAAGAGGTGTATCTAACCGGATTTGATATGAGCCCTCTTTTGTCATGCAGGGAACATCCCGACGAATTCTCGTCATCACAACCAGTGACATCCCACGAGAGCATCAAGGCATGATCTCTTTGTTCCGAGAGTGACACAAGAAAGATGCCGTAGATCAGCTCCTCTCTAGGTTGAGAGTCGTCAGCTACATACCCTTAAAGTTCTCTCCCTAGGCCCAGAATTCATCCACCTTGAGGTGATCAAGCTCTGCTTGTAACTCTTGAAAATAGTCACTCTGAGTGACCTGTTGAACTTCCCGTTCACGCTTGGCATGATCAATCTCAATACGCAGTTCCGTCACCTGTTGTTTTAACTGGGCTTCCCGCTGCTTGACTTCTTGGGCCATGTGTTGAAAGACGCGGGCCAATTGCCCTAGCTCATCCGATCGCTGCCCTACTTCACTCAAGCAACTGGGATCAAAACAATCACTTTCCACATCCACCGCCGCTGCCGTCACTCGATCTACTTGGTCTAAATATTGACGCATCTGCTGATTGTTGAGCCGTAGTTCTTGCTCCACCCGCTTGCGTTCTGCAACTGCCGTGGAAATGTCTTGAAACATCTGACGAAAGGTGTGGATTACGTCTCCCAGCTCATCCTTACGCCGGATATGAGTGGATGAAAACTCGGTGGAGGGCTGGTCTTGAGCGATCGCTTCTCCAGCCTTAGCTAAATCGCGCCGGAGTCGTAGAATCGGGCTAATCAAGTTAGGGCCCAACACAACCATCATCACTAGGGTGACAAAGCCAGAAATAATCACCACCAATCCAGCCACCCGCAGCACATAGGTGAACAGAGCAGCTCGGGTGCCTTGGGCATCATGGCGAATCACAATAAAATGTTGTCCATCTGGCAGCAGGGTTGGCCAAGCCACATCGTAGCGATCGCCCTCAGCCTGAGGCAGATAAAGTGCTTCTCCCTGCACAGCAGCGTTAAACGAGAGCGCCGGCGCTTCACCAAAAGTGCCCATCACCGAGCCATCGGGCGTATAAATTGCTCCTCCCAAAATGCTTTCTAGCATTGGATCTGCCTGAAGCTGCTCCACTTGGGTCAACAGCTCTTGGGGTGTGGAATCAGGATAGGTCATCAAAATCCAGTTGATTTTACCCGTTGAAACCTCTTCAACCTGATCTAAGATCTCCTGCCGACGCCGTTCCACCGATGGCACCAGTAAAACCGCCTCAATCACCATAATGCTGAGAAAGATCCAGAAGACAATCCGCAGCGATAGGCGAGAGCGAAATAATCCAATAACGTCATTCAGCGTCTGTCTGCCAGAGGATTGAGCAGAATCTTTAACACGACTGGATAATGAAATCATGATGCATCTCCGAGGTTATGACGAACGAGTTAGCTTGCCCCGAACGTATCTCGAAGCATAGCGCTACTCAGGAACAAATCTGTGGCGTGTTGCTGAATTGATAGATGATTTGCCCTCATCCCTAACCCTTCTCCCCAGGGAGAAGGGAGCTAGAACTCCTGTCTCCTCTCCCTAGGATGAGGGCGGATTGAGCCATTCATACTTGTATTCAGCAACGCCTGAAGGTTTAAGTCTTAAGTAACCTTGAAATAGAAATGGAAACGAATGACGTCCTCCTACGTAACAGCAGAACTCCAGGCACCTGCAACCTACCAGGTATCCAAACCATTGCTAGTCAGGCAATCCTGCAACGAGCGTTCGGCGGATGCAGCGTTAAAAAGATGCAGGCCAAAATCTTGGGACAGTCGCTCAAAGACTTTAATGCCTCGAACACTGTTACCTTTCTCATCCAAACAAGGTGAAAAGGTACCAATCCCCAACTGTCCAGGTACAACACCTGTAATACCGCCGCCCACACCGCTTTTGGCAGGAATGCCCACCCGATACGCCCACTCCCCAGAGTAGTCATACATACCGCAGGTCAGCATGACGCTAATCACATCTTGCACATAACGTTCATCAAGGGCCCGTTCGCCAGTGACGGGGTTAATGCCTTTATTCGCCAACGTGGCTGCCATCATCGCCAAATCACGGGCGTTCACTAACAGAGAACATTGCTGAAAATAAAGATCCAAGGTTTCATCAATGCGATCGCTGACCATGCCAAAATTCAACATCAGATAAGCGATCGCCCGATTACGGTTGCCTGTGGCCCGTTCAGAAAGAAAAACCGGGACACTCACGTCTAGCTCCCGCCCAGTATAGCGCTGAAACATAGCTAGCACCCGCTTGATGCGTTCTGTAGCTCCATTCCCTTGAATTAAATCCGCCGTGGCGATCGCCCCAGCATTCACCATAGGGTTACAGGGACGGTTGGTCGCTTCATCCAGAACAATTGCATTAAACGCCTCCCCCGTCGGTTCGACGCTGACCTTACTGTTTACATACTCGCGACCATGGTCTTCCAACGCCAGACCGTAGACAAAGGCTTTAGAAATCGACTGAATGGTGAATAGCTGATCGCAGTTACCCACCTCAACGATCTGTCCATCCGTCGTTGCTGTACAGATACCAAACCAATCGGGTTGCGCGAGAGTCAGTTCAGGAATATAGTCAGCGATCGCCCCTTCGTTGAGCGGTAAGTATGCTTGATGCAGATCTTGCAGATAGTTGCGAAACGACGACGTGGCGGATTGTATCGATCGAGTTAGGCTATTGAGATGTCCACTGGTTACATCACGATCTACATCCTGGCTAGAGTCTACCATCTTGCTATCCTTTATGATTTACACAGGTCAATTCAATACATTTAAGTTCGGGAAATATTTTATCCATCAGCTAGATGTATTACAATACAGTACTCGTAGGGTGTGTTCGCGAAGCGTAACGCACCGCCCCCAACTTTATCCATCGGCTAGAATAAGTCGCGAAATGTGCAGCATCGGCATCATTGCTAGCAGCTATAAAACCTGGCATTAGCTCACATGCTGCGCCACCTTTTGAAACTCATGGCTAACGGGATGATCTGGATATTTCAAGCAAAACACGCCTTCACTCGCCAATTGCACAATCTCTTCTGATAGAGGAAATACCCCAGCGACCTTGAGATCATAGGTTTCTTCCACCTTTTGTCGCAAAGCTTCGGGGTCGAGCTGCCGGTAGGCTTTGTTAACAATCAGCTTCATATCTCGAACGCGAAGCTGCTTAGCAACATCAATGGTTACAGCCGTACCCTGATAGTCTTGTTTATCTGGTCGGAGGATGAGCAGCAAAACGTGAGAAATGGCAATTGAAAGAAATGTTTCCTTCGATAAACCTGGATGGGTATCGATAAACAAGTAATCTAGCTCTAGATCTTTAACCAGCCTGCGAAAACCATCATTGAGAAGCCGCACATCATAGCCATCCTTGAGAATGCGGGCAATATCATCTGGCTTAACGCTAGACGGTACTAGATAGAGAGCACCTGAGTCTAGAGAGAGGCGATCGCTCACGTCATGGGCCGCGTCGTGAATGCTAGTCTCCCCCCATAGATAGCGGTTCAAGGTTGCCTGATGGATATCGGGATCAAGGCCGAGAATATTGTGAATACCGGGGGAGGGTAGATCCGTATCTACAACCCCCACTCGGTGCCCTTGAAGAGCCAGGGTGGTTGCAAGATTGGCGGTCATATTAGACTTCCCCGTACCGCCACGATAGGAGTGAATGGAAATAACTTTAGGCATAGAACGTCAGGGCTGAATCAGGACAAGGTAATCAGGTAAACAGCACAAGCATTACCTGTGAGAATGATGGTCTTTTTCCTAAGCAGCAGGACTAGGCTTTGCGCTGATCCCCGATGAGGGCAATACCAAACCGGCAACGTTGAGTTGTGCTAACGCTGTAGGTACAGTATCGACCCAAGATGAGAACTAGCTGAATTTTAGATGGAGATAGGTCTCAGAAATGCGATCGCTTTCCGTCAAAAATTCCCTTCCTGACATCAGCGATCGCCAAGGTTTACAACTAGAAACAATGGGTCAAACCAGTGATTTCTCCCAGAAGAGAGGTCATACT
The DNA here is from genome assembly GCF_016888135.1 of Leptolyngbya sp. CCY15150. Classification (NCBI taxonomy): domain Bacteria; kingdom Bacillati; phylum Cyanobacteriota; class Cyanophyceae; order Leptolyngbyales; family Leptolyngbyaceae; genus Leptolyngbya; species Leptolyngbya sp. CCY15150. The sequence goes on along the minus strand of NZ_JACSWB010000120.1, from coordinate 61,257 downwards.
AGGGGTAGCAAAACAGTCCGATTTGGGCTCAACTACCCCTGTCTTTGCCCTGAATTACGTCATGAGGTTTTGATAATGAAGCATCCTCTCCCAGTGCAAACCCTCTGGTGGCAACGAGATGATGTGCAGTATGTTGAGGATGAGCTGCATTTCAGCACCCACAACCTCAACACCATGGCCTACGAGTTGGGGACACCGCTGTATGTCTACAGCAGCGATCGCCTGCGGCAGAATTTAGAGCGCCTGCATCGGGTGTTAGACGAACGGGCGATCGCCCACCGAATCTTCTACGCCATGAAGTCCAACCGCTATGCGCCCCTGCTCACCTACCTAAAGCTCACCGGGCTCTGCGGTATTGATGCCTGCTCGCCCCAAGAGGTGCGCCAGGCCCGCCAAGTGGGATTTCTACCCTCTGAAATTTCCTTTACGGGCACGGCTCTATCCAACGCCGATCTGGACGAGTTAGCGCGATCGCCCGATTTGATCATCAACTGCGATTCTCTCAGCAGTCTCCGTCGATTGGGCGATCGCTGCCCCGGTCGCGCCATTGGGCTACGGATTAACCCCGGACTGGGGCTGGGATACCGCACCAATCCCCACCTGCGCTATGCCGGCACCAAACCCACCAAGTTTGGCATCTACCCCGAGCAATGGGAAGAAGCTCTGGCCCTAGCTCATCGCTATGGGCTACAGATCCAGGGGCTGCATGTCCATGCGGGCTGCGGCTATCTGACGCCCCAGTTAGCCACCTGGTCTGCTATCCTTCAGCGCTGTCAAAACATCCTGGATCGCCTGCCGTCGGTCTCTTACATTAACCTAGGAGGCGGCTTGGGCATCCCCTTGGTTGCCGACGATGCGCCTCTGGATCTAGAGCGCTGGGCGGATATCGTCGCCGAGCAGTTGGGCGATCGCCCCCAGCAGATTTATCTAGAACCCGGTGACTATATTGCTAAAGACGCTGGCATTTTGATTCTGCAAACAACCATGGTGGAGCAAAAGCAAGATACCTGGTTTGTTGGCATGAATGGAGGCTTTAATCTGCATATTGAGCCAGCTTTCTATCACCTGCCCCTAGAACCTGTTCCTGCACGACGGCGGCGATCGCAGCCAGATTGGCCCGCCCGCGTCACCGTAACCGGTAACATAAACGAAGCCCTAGATTGTTGGGCTGAAGATGTCGTGTTATCTCCTATACAAGAAGGCGATTACCTGTGCTTCTTGAATGCCGGTGGCTATGGCGCATCCATGAGTTCCAATCACTGTATGCGAGGTCAGTTTACAGAGGTCTTGCTACCCCCCGCAAGCCCAACAGATCACGGTTACCAGCATCCTTGCGTCTAGTACTCTGAGGCGTAAGTAACCCGCCTATGGCCTGAGACGGGAAACCTTGTGTGTCCTGGATCCTTTTCGTTTTTCTGTCTTCGTTCTTCTGTCTTCCGGTACTAATTTCTCCTGTTGCATCTCTTCTTGAATGTCGCCACAACCCATGACCTCCTCCCTGTCACCCTCCCTATCGACCCTCCAGTCCCTGGCTGGGGCTATAGATCTCAGCACGCTGCTGGAAACAGAGGTGCGATCGCTCTATGCCGCTAGCCAGGGCGATGCAGCCGTCTTCCAGCGCTACCTCAAGCGCCTCACCTGGGGCGATCCACTGCCCTATATCACCCAGCAGCTCACCTTTCGGGGCCACACCTTCAAGATCGATCGCCGCGCCTATATCACCGACCCAGAACTGACCTATCTTCTAGATGCCGTTCTCCAAGCGATCGATACATTTACCCAACAGCAGGGGCGATCGCCTCGGGTAGCAGAATTCGGCATTGGCTGCGGTAGCCTCAGCATTTCCCTCAAGCTGGAGCGCCCCGAGCTGGATCTGGTTGGCATCGATATTGACAGGGGAGCGATCGCCCTCGCCCAGGAAAATCTGCAGCAGTTTGGGGTTGATATTCCCCTAATTGAAAGCGACTTTTTTACATCCTGGCCCTATGCTGCCCCACCTGATATCATTTACGGTGATCCCCCTTGGGGGGAAAGCACCGATCTGTATGACGAGGAGCGCTCCGCGGCCTATTACCAAGCTATGCCCTGTATGTCTGCCTATCCCGTGGGAGGCAAAGCTGCTGTCCATGCCGGCTTGTTGGAGCACATCGCCCAACGCCGCTGGCCAAGTTTGCTCCTGCTCAACTGTGGCGTTTTACCTCAACCTAGTTTGCGTGAGCTCCAAACCCTGACCCAAACCAGCACCGTTCTTCATCCCACCCATCATCTTTCGATCCTGCGCTGCACGGTGGACTAATCAAGTGCTGCTCTGCGGTTTAATGCTCTCTACTTTGTTTAACAGGCTATGTTACAGAAAAGCAATGTTTTGAAGCGATCACGATTTGTTGGATTGCGTGCAAAGATGCTCATTGGCTTTACCGCCATCTTTACAGGTATTTTTGCCGGAACCTATTATTGGTTCTACAGCTATGCCAGCACCCTAGCGTTAGAGCGGCTGCGAGATAACTTAGTGAATGCATACCGAATTGTGAACGCCGGTATTGATGGCGACAGCTTTGAAGTTTTATTAGAACAGCCCTTATCTGATAACGGTGTCCGCGTCGAAAATAATCCTTTGTATATCGCACATCAATCTTGGCTAGTCGAAATTACAGAAACTGAGCCGCGCGCCTTAGCCTATACCTACACAGCAGGGGATGATCCTGGAGAAATTATTTGGATTGGTGATGCCTATCGAACCATCCTACCCGATCGCTCTCCTACGCAATTCAAAGAATCCTATCAAGACGAGGTTGGCCTCTATGAAGGACTCAGTGAGACGGGCGTGATCATGACTCCATCTCAAGATGAATGGGGCACCTGGATTATTGCCTATGGCCCCATCTACAACTCATCTGGGGAAATCGTTGGAGCATTGGGGGTAGACTTTAGCGCTAACTATTTACGAAACGTACAGCAGCAAGTGCGGATGGCTGTTCTGCTAATTTTTGCGATCGCTTACCTAGTTCTCATTTTATTAGTTTATCTTGTAGCACGTAAACTGACTCAGCCTATCACCCGTCTCACAGAAATCAGTGAACGCATCGGCAATGGCGACTATAGCCAAAGTGGTCAACTAGCCAAATTTCATCAGCGTCAATTGCGGGATGAAATTACCCAGCTAGCGGCCGTTTTTGAAGGCATGGTCGATAAAGTACGCCAGCGCGAAGTCACCTTAAAGCAGCAAATTACGGAGCTAAAAATCGAGATTGATCATTCCAAACGCCAGCAGCAGGTTCAGGAAATTGTAGATACTGACTACTTCCAGAGTCTTCAGAAGAAAGCGCGCATGATGCGTCGCAATCGCGATGAAAGTAAAGAATAAGATCAACCTGAGTTCGATGACGCCATGAGAAACCTAGATAGCTTTGATGCGTTATCGGCAACATAACGCATCAAAGGCTTATAAAACAGTGCGGGCTTTACCTAACAGCACTCTACAACGCGGCTACAATCCTGTTCATTGACATCCAACGACCTGGCTTCATATCTTGCTTATCTACGACAAGGATGGAGATGATGGCCCGAGTTGGCCAGAGGTTTCCTGTTTATGCTGCACTAAGATCAAACCTTCTTGGAGTGCCGTGAGGCGATCGCCCATCCAGTGATGTCCTGGAATGAGACCAGCAATACCCAACTTCTCCAGTCGCCGTCTAACCCCCCCAGCGGCACCAACCACAATCACCTCGCGGCCTTCATCAATGGCTTCTTGAATAGCATTTTCAATGGCTAGTGACGACGTGACGCCAAGGACAGGCACCTCTCCCAGGTCAACAATTAACACATCATAGTTAGCGATCGCATGATGTTCTCTGGCAATGGCCTTAGCTACCCCAAAAATCATCGGCCCACTCAAATGGAACAGTAAAACCCGCCCATTGGCTGCATCCAAAATCTGTTTTTCCTCAGGCAGCAGAACAATTTGATCATCTGCATCGGTAATCGCCTTCACAGACTTTGACTGTAGTTCTTCAAGACGAGCGATCGTTAAGATATTGGCAATGAAGACACCCACAGCCACAGCCACCATCAAATCTACAAATACGGTGAGAAACACCACGCTGTAGACAATACCTGCTGCCTTCCAGGAAATACTGTGAACTCGTCTGAGAAAACCCCAGTCAATAATGTTAATTCCCACCTTTAAGACAATCCCTGCCAAAACTGCTAGGGGAATCACGGAGGTGAGGGGAGCAGCCCACAACACAACAATCATCAACACAAACGCGCGGCTGATACCAGCTAATGCCGTACGACCACCGGCTTGGATGCTCACCACCGTAGCAGTCGTTGCCCCAGATCCGGCAATACCACCACAGAGACCAGTAATCAGATTAGCAATGCCCTGACCAATCAGTTCCTTATTAGACTTATGCTCTGTTCGAGTTAAACTGTCTGACACCAAGCAGGTCAACAAACAGTCAATCGATCCCACCATGCCCAAAATTATCGCATTGACAAACATCAGGCGTAGATTACTAGCCGTAAAGGTCGGCAGTTGAAATTCAGGCAACCCAGGCGTGATCTCGCCCACCGTGGCAATGGTGCGGATATCAACATCGCGCAGGAAAATCAAGGAAATTGCAGTACCTATCAAAAGTGCCACCAGTTGGGGCGGCATGATCCGCTTTAAGCTGGATGGATAGAGGAATAGAATAGCTAAGGTAATTACCCCCAGCATAGTTTCCCATGGATTGAGATTAACGATCAAATTCGGCGCATTTTGAATGACACCAAGCACGCCGCCGGAAGGAGTCTCCAGTCCAACAAAGGGAGCAATTTGCAAAAAGATAAGAATGATCCCAATTCCTGTCATAAATCCAGAGATGACGTTGTAGGGCAGCATCGTAATGTATCGCCCTAGGCGTAAGACTCCGAACAGGATTTGGAAAATACCCGCCATCATAATCACCGTGAAGGCCATCGCTAAGCCATTCTTAGGATCATTGGCCATGAGTTCAGCGATCACAGCGGTGACAATCACTGTCATCGGCCCGGTTGGCTCGGAAATGAGGCTGGGGGTGCCGCCAAATAATGCCGCAAAAAAGCCTACTAAGATAGCACCCCATAGTCCTGCTGAAGCACCAGCGCCGGAGGCAATCCCGAATGCCAAGGCCATCGGCAATGCTACAACAGCAGCCGTCAGCCCTCCAAAAATGTCCCCTTTAAGGTTTCGGAAGTGAATTTGGTTTGTAATTTTCATGATCTTGCGAATGACAGCATAAACCTGACTGAATCTAGCTTGACGTCTAGGGTGCTCTGGCTCTAACGAGGCGATCGCCTGTCTCTGAGTTTCCCCGCTCTCATGCCCTGCTGGAATCTCACGTGATTCTTGCCAAGACATCAAGCGAAACAAGCAACTGTGAGCCGTAGGAGTTTTATTTGGGTGTCGTTGGTGGATCTTAAGGTGGACTGATCACAATGTGCATGAAGGTCATACGGCAAACATCAGGGTAGTTATCTATGCAACCATGTTGACCTGGATCGCTCCAGTTCGACCATGGCGCTCAGTAGGCAGGATTGGCATCTAGCCAAGCGACACCCATTATGAATGGGAGTCGCTTGAGCAATGGATGCAACAATTTATCAAGAACTATGAAGTATGGAGTACAACCCTTTTTAACTCTTGTTCAAACGTGGAACGACATAGACAGCATCTGGCTTAACCAGCATCATGAAGCTATGCTACGGCGATCGCCACTTAGGCTAGCGATGGTTGAGGTTCATGTCTTGATTAGGATGATGGACACCCGTCCTTTCGTCCGACGCCTCCTCGATACTATCGTCTCATAGATCTAGGACAGCGGCGATCGTCGAGTCTAGTTTTTGTCCAGCGTTGCTGAATCGATAGATGATGTGCGCTCACGCGACCCTGATAGTGAATGGGTTGGGAGTGTGAGCGTCTTGCTCACGTTCTGATTTCATAGCCTCATTGAGCAACGCTTTTGGTTCCAAGATTAGGGGAGGGCGATAGGCAGTCGGCTAGGATCCAGATGGTGGACGCTTACATGATGCTTGGCTCATCTCACATCCGATTCAAGCACTGTAGGATGTATGTTTCACCCAAGCCCTTTTGAACCAGATTCAAGTGAGGAACCCAGGCGGTAGCGTTTCACTGGACTTGACATAGCCCATCTCAAACCTATAGCGATCGCTCTCCAGCCACCTTGATGAATGGCACAAACCCGCTAGCGATCGCCCCTAAATTGACTAAGGTTAAATCACTGTGTATAAACTCAAGGATGTTTATGCTGGCTCATATACCGATGGCATTGGTGATCCTACGGGGGGCGATCGCGCCGGTTCTGGTGGGCATGGCTTGGGATGGACATACGAGCTGGGGTTGGGTGCTGCTCTATTGCCTGGCGGTACTGTCAGATATTTTTGATGGCATCATTGCCCGCCGCCTAGGGGTGAGTACCGCCGCGCTGCGGAAGGCGGATAGCTGGGCCGATCGCGGTCTCTATGTCTGTGTGGCGATCGCAGCTTGGCTAGCCCATCCAGACGTGATCCTCGCCTTTAAGCTGCCGTTGTTAAGCATTCTGGGACTCCAAGGCATCTGGTGGATCGTGAACCTAGCCAAATATGGACAACCGGCCAGCTATCATACCTACACAGCTAAAGCTTGGGGATTAACCCTGCTGGTAGCAGCGATCGCTCTCTTTGGCTATGGCTATGGCGGCGTGACTTTGTGGGTGGCGATTCTCATCGGTGTAATCCACACCCTAGAAGAATTAGCCATGACTTGGGTGCTGCCGACCTGGCACCACGATGTTTTGAGCTTGGGCCATGCCCTGGAGATCCGCAAACAGTTATTGTCCTAAACCATCATCCAGAGGTTAATAGCGCGAGTAACCCAGGTGGATAAAGGGGAATGGTCTCTTGGGCAACCTGCTTCAGATCAATCCAGATAGCATCAAAGGATTGATCCCCTTCATGCCCCACTAAAACTGGGGTATCGTAGAGAGTTTTATCTATGAAGACACCATCATAGATAAAAACAATCTCATGCCCTGGCTTACCATTAAACTCAAACCGATTTTCGATCACCCCTAAGAGCACCATCTGTTCTGACTCTACGCCCAATTCTTCACGAATCTCTCGAATCGCGGTCTCTTGGCTAGATTCACCAAAGTCAATGCCGCCGCCTAAGGGTCGATAAAACGCCTGATCTTTGACTCGATCATACTCCTTATGCACTAAAATGCGATCGCCGTGACGAAACACACATAGAGCGATCGCGCGAATCTTGGATTTAGCCATAGAGTGAATTGTCCTATAACTGGGTTATAACATGCTCTTGATTGCTCTTAGTTATAGACTAATCCCGTCATCTTGGCTAGAGCGATCGCCTTTCTCTCCCGGGGATATGCGACAGGGCTCATGGCTAGCTTCAGGCAATCTTTATCTCAGAAGCGATTCATAGACTGCCAAGCTGTAAGATAGCTAAGTGCTTTAAGATCACACCCATAACTCAAACCTATCACACTATCCTGCACCTCTCACAGACTTATCTAAAAACTTGCTGCTTCTGGGTTAAACACATGGCAATTCCTTTTTCATAATAGGCAGCCTCATTCACAAAAACTGGATACACCGTTGAATCACCAGCATAAGCGATCGTTTCTCCCTCAAAAGTTAAGAAGATAGGATCACCTGGGTTAAGTGCCTCAAAATCTTTGAATTGCCGCTGAGGATGAATCATAGCCAAAAGCTTACCCTGTTGATCCCTAGGATAGTCTAGTGAATCTACGTATTGATAGAGTGTTAGAGATTCTGGCTCAATGTCATTTGACTTGGTATTATACTGCTCTAGATAATCTAAGATAGCATGAATCAGAGCCTCTGTTTTACAGAACAACTCTCCATGCAGCGTGCCATGGGCAACCGGGCCAACTTCTATGCCTATGCGATACTTAGCTAGCGATCGCAATGAATCTTGATTGCGGCCAGAATGGGCAGAACTATAAACCTTAATCTCAGGCTGGATAGCATTTAGATAGGCTGACAGCCTTAGGGTAAAGGGATCAAGATTATCTAGAATCAGCATCGTTCCTACATTAGACGTGGTGCCATGTTGATCAATAATAAAATCTGCAGGCATAGATCCATCCTGCCCAAATTGAGATCTGATCTCTCTAGCTCGTTGAATTTCATAGAGCTGACTATCACCTTGAGCAAGATCATCTAGCGTAAAACATCGATTCAAATCCTTATCAATATACCGAACCCCGGCAGCGATCGCTTGAGGATTGCCCACACAGGAAACCGTTTCAAAGCTAGATCGACGGATCAGGTCAGGATAGCGTTCAAACTTTTGATGAAGATAAACCCCAATGAGTTCATTTCCATGAGTTCCACCAACGATCACAACACGCTTAATTTCATCCATGACGATTCCTATTGATTAGCTCTTGATTTTGTACCTGAGTCAACGCTGATGATGTAGATCCAGAGCACACGATCAACCATGATCATGAGACTCTCTTGCGTAGTCCTAGCCTTAGATGAATCGCGACTCATCCCTGCGTCTACAACCATCATCTTGGACATGAGCAAGCACAATGGTTTAACGTCCTATCTATAGTCTATAGGCAATAATGATGTTATAATCACCATTATTGGCATTAATTTATGACTGGATCATCATAGTACTGATGAAACCTACACCCTGGCAAGATATGGAATTTCGACATTTAGACTATGCGATCGCTGTCAAGCGCCACCAAGGATTTATGCAGGCAGCGATCGCGTTAGGCATTGATCAAGGCTTTTTAAGTAAACAAATCCAACGATTAGAAACCAGGCTAGGATTTACATTATTTGATCGTACTCATCGTCCTTTGAGGGTGACAGAGGCTGGAAAAAGCTTTTTAATAAAGGCTGAACAGATTATCGAGCAGACAGAGAAAGCCGTTGAGCGGTCTCAAGATATCCAGGCTGGTAAGCAAGGACGACTGGAGGTAGGCATCAATACATCCATTGCCAATAGTCGGCTATCCGATATTATTCAGGCTTTCCATCAACAGTTTCCCAAGGTCAATTTGGTTCTGCATGAACTGGCTTCGTATCATCAAATTGAGCAACTACGCAACCGTCAGATTGATGTAGGTTTTTTCCATAAACATACCTTACACAACCTAACCGATGAAGAGCGTACCATGTTTGCAACGATTCCAATTCTCCATGAACCTTTAGTCGTTGTCTTACCTCAGCATCATCGTCTAGCCAAGCAGGCCAAGATTTCTCTTGCCCAACTCAGCGGCGATCGCTTTGTATTGCCACCCCATACCCAAATGTATGGACTGCGGGATCAGATTGATCAACTCTGTCTAAAAGCAAACTGCAAGCCGAACGTTGTGCAAGAGGCGGCTTGGATTACCACGGTTCTGAGCTTAGTGGCTGGAGGACTAGGTGTCTCGCTGCTGCCTGCCAACGTCAACTATCTACAGCGGGCTGGAGTTGTTTACCGCGATATCCAGGAAACATCTCCTCTACTAGAAATTGTTGCTGTTAGGTACATTAACCACACCTCTATCCTATTGGAGAATTTTCTCAACACATTAACAGATTGCTAAGATCAAATCCGGCTAGATGCGCTGTTCATTCAATGCGGTAGCAGTACCCAGATGTCTGTAGCCCCCTTGGTAAGGGGGCAGCGAAGCGGGGAGGATCAAAGGCAGGATGTCCCTTCAACCGGACTTGGTCTCAGGCTACAGCCAATGGACTAACCGTTGCTCTGCAACTACGAAAATACCGTAGAGCACTGTGCCCATGACCGCCAAAGCTAGCAGCGACAGAAAGGCTAAGGGAACATTAAAGTTGGAACTCGCCGTCAGAATGACGTAGCCAATACCGCCATTAGATGCTACGGTTTCAGCAATCACTGAGCCGATAAACGCCTGAGAAATCGCTACTTTCAGAGACGCAAATAGATAAGGTAGGGTGTGGGGAAATCCCACTTTCTGAAAGATTTCAAAGCGGCTTGCACCCAGAGAAACCAGAACATCCTGCATTTCTGTCTCCACCGTAGCTAAGCCGATCGCTACGTTGACTGCAATTGGGAAAAAAGCCAGCAGAAATGCTGTCAAAACGGCTGGGATTGTACCAATACCAAACCAAATGGACATCAGGGGCACCAAGGCCACCTTAGGAATCGTATTAAACCCAATTAGCAGTGGATAAAGGGTCATATTGGCGAGTTTGGAGTAGCCAATGGAAAAACCTAGTACCACTCCCAAGCATAAAGCTGCCACAAAACCACATAGGGTGGTAAAGAGAGTAATCCAGGCATTTTTGGCAACGACAGCACCCCACGGAGTAATTTGCCCTAAAATCACCGATGGCGCAGGCAAGATAAATGTTGGGATCGAGAATAGACGAGTGACTAGCTCCCAAACCACAAATAGAAGCACTGTGGTAACGGACGGCAGCACATAAACAGCATGTTTTGATTTGAGAAACGTTGATAGAGTGATGCGCGATTGGGGTGGATTAAGATATTCTGCACGAGACATAGAACTAGATCCTGGGATTGCTAAGGTGTGTGGTACTGAATTCAATCTATGAAGGATAAGCTAGAGCACTATGATCATCATGAATGACAATGCTCGTCTATCCAAAAACAGCGATCGCGTATATTGCCAGAATGAGTTAGTTGCGATGAATATGCTGACGCAGTTGGGAATACATGTGATGGAATTCGTCAGAGAAACACATCTCCAGCGATCGCGGTCGAGGTAAATTAACGGAGAGCTTCAGCACAATCCGACTAGGGCGAGGGCCCATCACATAGACGGTATCCGACAAAAATAGAGCTTCTCGCAGATCATGGGTAACTAGAACACTCGTACATTGGGTACGCTCCCACAAACGCTGCAACATATCCCACATCTCTTCGCGGGTGAAGGCATCCAGCGCGGCGAAGGGTTCATCGAGCAACAAAATTTCGGGCTGATGGATCAGGGCGCGGCAAAGCGAGGCTCGTTGTCGCATTCCACCGGATAGTTGCCAAGGGTAATGGGTTTGAAAATCGCGCAGGCCGACCGTGGCTAATAACTCCTGCGCCATGCTGATATAGTGCGATCGCTGCTGACGAAGTTTGTGCTTATGAGGTTGGACAATTTCCAAGGGCAACAATACATTTTTAATCGTGTTGCGCCAAGGCAACAGCACTGGGTTCTGGAAGGCGATGCCCACATTTTTGAGCGGCTTGGTAATGGGCTCTCCCCGAAAGCAGACGGTTCCTTGATGGGCAGGATTGAGCCCTGAAATCATACGCAGCAGCGATGTTTTACCACAGCCGCTAGGCCCAACAATCGACACAAATTCTGATTGCTGAATGGTTAACGAGACCTCCTCCATCACCACCATCGGGCGATCGCGCGTCGTGTAGTTGAGGCCCACATCAATAAACTCAAGCACTGATTCAGTGTCGATAGCCGTCGAGGAGGAGAGGTAAGCAGAGTCAGCCATAGGTATTGGATTGCCAAGTGCGTGGTCTATGATCATCATTGGAAGCATGAACCATAGTCCAGAACATCAGATCTAACATGGATACTCATTGCTAGCACTAGACAAGAGCCACATGGGCGAATGGGCGGTCGCTCACACAGCAGTTCTGGGATTCATTGCAACCTTGCAGGCAAGGGACACGACCCTCGCTCGGTTTTCAATCATTCTTACCAGACTCATGGGACGTGATTTTGCTAGCATGGATACAATTTGTCGGCGATCGCCCACCATGAAAACAGCATTGAGACCGTTCCGCTATACGCTAGAGACTTGCAGCCTGTCGCCATGCATCATCGAGTTGTGATGAACATCTCCCAGCTTAATGGGCTTAGACCCACCGCACGTCAGACCATGATTCTAGGTCTGAAGATCCTGCTGGCGATCGCCCTGTGGGCTGTGACCCTGACATGGGCCGCTCCTGCTACAGCTCTGACTTGTCGGATGGTGCATGATCAAGAAATTTGCATTCTTGATATCCGGCGCAGCGCCAAGTATTACTGGGAGTATCGCGCTACGGTTCGCATCAACGGCAATCCTCCCGTCCGAGATGTCTATAACTGTCGCGATCGCACCAGACGCCGGGAAGATGGATCCATAGTTCCCTTTGCTTAGCATGGCGCAGGAGACTATATTTGTCGCCTCATTCACCATGCATAATGCTTGATTGCTGGATCGGCACTGATGGATCAGGGTATGAACCACTAGCTAGAGCGTCTGCCATGCCATGCAACATGTTGTGCAATCAGACTGCTATTCAGCACTACCAGGTAAAAGAGAGATGATAGACGTAGTGCTGATCGTTGTCTGCCTAGCTCTTATCTCATGAATAGCATACTGTGCGTGGCATAGAGAAATCATGTTCCTTAGCGATCATGGCAATATGCTGAGCGATCTTACCGCCGCCTTGAACCGATGGTTCGATGGGCGAGAGGCTTGAATAATCGCCCAAATCATCACACACCAATCGTAAATCAATCAACGGTAGACCAAAAGCGATCGCCTGTCGAGTAATGCAGTCGTTAAATAATGGAAGTATGGTTTGAGCAAACAGTGTAAATAGGGTATCAGATTGAGGACTTTGGTCATAAACAGTGCATAGCGTCACCGGTTTTTGGTGAGCCAAGACCTGGTGCAACATGCTTTGATAGTCGTGATGAAACTGATGCTTCATGACCAGAATTTTCTCAAGTACATCAGGAAAGCTCATCGTTTCACTATACAACTTCCAGCCAAAGCCTAGAACATCATTGCCCCCAGTACTAATAAATAGATGAGTTGCATCCTCTGGAAGTTTTTGAAGCTGATGGGCAATGCCATTAATGTAGCTACCATCAAGCGCTAGCAGAGTGGCGCGATCGCCTGCTTCAGTAAGATGCTGTTGCACCTGATCGATCACCGACCAGGAGCTGGGAACATACATAGCATTATCGAAAATGGAATCCCCAAGTAAAACAATATGTGTCATGGTCGTTGATCAATAAAGGGGTAAGACGTGGCAGCGCGATCGCAGCAGCGAGTCCATCGCAGTTCACTCGTAGCGTCAATCTATGGTCAGCCGCACCCAAGGTTCATGAGGAGGCGATCGCCTGTTCATAGATTCAGAGTACCCAATTTGATCCCAATAACACTAAGCTTGATCAGCAAAACTAGGGCATGGTGCTGAGCATTCATACCCTAGATAGTTCAGGTAACGCGGTGTTGAACCGCTGCCTAGGAGCGCCGCCGCGATCGCGCCACTTTCATGAGAATGCCACCAAAAGCGATCGTACCGAAGATTGTTGCTGGTTCTGGGGCCGGTTCTGGCCCAATCACTACTGAGCCATCAAGACGTTCTCTGTCGAATTTAAGCTGAATGCAGAAAGATTGAGCCTCCCCACTGTTATTACACATGTATGGAATGGGATCTTTATCCTGTTGTTGACAAACACTATTCTCACTAGCCTCGCCTGTGCAAACGGTGCGACCCCGTATCACAACGCTGTTAACACCTAATTGACCATTTTCTCCCTGCCGCAGGCGATCACCCAAAAGTTCAGCGTAGTCTTCAAATCTCAAGTTACCACCCGGGTTGAAAGCACCAGGGAGTTGGATGTTATCGACTAGAACCTCGAACTGTTCACCGGGAGGGTTTTCTCCAGGTATGATCGCTCTTCCCATTATACCGCAAGGAAAACTAAGAATTTCTGTAATCAAACTGCCACCCCCTACACTTATTTGGTAGCGTTCGTAGGGCGGTGGATCGTACCATGCGTTGCTAATGGGATTGTCAATATATTTAGTATCCCCTTCAATACGAGTAGGCTGAAGTGCGTAGCGTTGTCCTGGCATCACTGGGCAGTCTTCAAATAGTTGTGTGAATGGGGGCTCGGGCTCTGGTTCCGGTTCTGGCTCTGGTTCTGGTTCAGACGGATCAGAAAAGACGCCTGGCAAAGAAATTCCGTCATTGAGGCATTCGTGGAGAATGGTTGCAATAAAATCACCAACAAAGCCTGGGGGGCGATCGAAGCTGAATCCGATGATGTGCTCTCCTTCTTGAAAGAAGTTATTGATGTCAAAGCCTTGAGCTTCCAGTTCTTCCCTGGTGTGCATGGTCACATCTCCAACGCGATCGCCTGATTCGATAATGTTAGGCATCGGCACCCCAGAGACAAGCAACGGTTGAGAATACCGACCAAAGTAGGGAGAGTTCCAAGGCAGTGAACCCATCCAGGTGTCTTGCCCGCCTAGGCTTCGAACGAAGCTGTTATAGCCCGCTAAGTTGCTAAATCCAGAATGAGCGGGCCCTACATCAATCCCCGATACATTTTCGTAGACGCCGATACTGATATTTTCAACTCCAACTGCATCAATATTTCTTAAGAACCGCACTCCAAATAAGTTTCTTTGTGTATGAGCCGTTTGGTAGCCTTGCTGATCATTGAAGTCGAAGAATAAATCACCCCACATGACGCTACCTCCCGGAACGTCCTCGTTGTCGGTTTCGCCTGGGAAAAATATCTCAGTGTCTGGACGTCCCTCCACGGGTAGATTTGAATTGAGTGCGACCCAAATCCTGTTGTTTTCTAGATCTTCATGGATAGCCATGCCGTAGATCTCGTAGACTGTGTTGCCCACAGTGCGCACACCATTGATGCTTGCATAGCTATCATCGGGCGCATCGATCGCATACATCCAGCCATCTCGAAGAATGGAAGCATCAGCGGGGGAAGCGATCGCCCCCAGCCCACCAAGAACAAAAATGCTGGACAGAAGACACTGGCGTGCCAAGTTAAGAACTGAAGTTGTAATCATTGTAGATGCACCCTGAGCGAAAACAAATGTAGGACTCCGACGATGAATCCTAAAAGAACTGTCAAGTCTTGTAGCGCAGCTTAATGGTTTTGACCAAGGCTAAACTTTAGCATTGATGTGCCGAAGAGCTGTACGAGGAACAAGTTGTAAGACTTATGTATAGTTAAGATCTATTTACCTATACTGCCTGAATAACTCTATAGAAACTAGTGTAAATACGTGCTCTTGACAAGTAACTTTGATGAGCTTCATGAAAATTTCACATAACCTTGAAGATTAGTTAGATTTCTCTGGCCACGGAAAAATAGGTATCTATTGCCTGATTCCGCTCTCCGATTAAGGAGCAGTTGTAAATTTCATGGTGGTGGCTGCATAAAAATTGAAGATTTGGGTCGAATGATAAATAGCGGTGGTCAGCCTGTTCAGTTCAGAACAGGGAAGATGATGGTCATAACGTCATCTGAGCACGCTGGGTAGGTCGCTCTCAGGGCGAGGGCGATCGCTGCTTTGCTGTGGAAGTATGGCAAACAGCGATCGCGGTCGGTTAAGCGTTAATACCTTACTTGTAGAGTCTAGGAGGCACTAGGGCACCATCTATGGAAGCATTCGATCCAGGGCAGCAGGATCAAGAGCTAGAGCGGTTAGCGATCGCTGCTCAGCAGGCTACCTCACCGCGAGAGCGGCAAAAGCATCTAGGGTATCTGACCGAAATAATCCTGCGGTCAAATCGACTTTATCGAGCCCACCAAGCTCGATTTCGTTATCGCTATGATGAGATTTATGAAGAAGCTCGACAAGATTTGTTGCTCTATGTCACTCAAAACATTGAGAAATATGATCCTACGAGAGCATCGGTGATGGGTTGGCTCAATATGTTGATGCAGCGTCGGTTTATATTTGATGCCAGCCAGAAAATTTTAGGGAAGCTAGACCTAGAGCAAGGAGACTTTAGCGACCTAAATGACTATCAATTGCCCCGCCCCACAGCCCACAGCTTGTCGGAACTGGTGACGCGCTACCTCAATGAAGATCCTGATAACTTGTTGCAAGAACATGTTGATAGTTTTTCTCAGGCTACCTTTCAAGCGATCGCTCTACGATATTGCAATAAAGTGTCTTGGCAGGAGATGTCAGTAGAATTCGGGATTCCCGTTCCAACCCTAAGTAGTTTCTATCAACGGCGTCTCAAGCGCCTGCGGCATGATATTCGAGAATACATTCAACAACATTCCCATCTTTAGTGCGAGATTCAACTACTATGATCCGTAATTCTCACCTCCTAGAATTAGATACTAATGCCCATGAGTTAGCGCGAGTGGCTGCCCAGGTGCATGGCGATCGCCCCTTAGTTGCTCAGCAGGTCTATATTAATACCCTCTGTGTTTGCGCAGTCTATGATTATTTGAGTCAAGAGGGGTATACAATTGATCTGCTCAATCGAGATAGTGCTGATCCAGTTCTTCAAGCTATGATGAATGTGGCAGATTTACGGATCCCTCAAGTTGGTTCCGTGGAATGTCGCCCGGTCTGGAGCGGCGATACCATCCTCTCAATCCCCGAAGAGGTTTGGAGCGATCGCTCTGGATATCTAGCCGTCCAGCTTTCCCCCAAGCCGGATGAGAATTTAGCAGAGCCATTGCCCCTGGCCTCCCTGCGATCCATCCGTACAGCCGTGATGCTGGGCTTTACCCCCGTGCCCACCGCAGCGATCGCCCTCACGGATCTAGACCCCCTAGATTCACTGCTCAGACACATCGAGGCAGCGCAAAGGCCTGTCCACTTGCCATTCCCCGTGCGTGAGGGTGTGGTGTCACTTATGCAATGGTTTCAGGACGTTTATGACGATACCTGGCAATCTGTAGCCCAGTTGCTCGATCGATCGGATGCGGAACTTGCCCTCAACTTCCGTAGCCGAGTTATGACGTTGCCTTCAACCCTGGTAGCGCCGCCTCAGCGGGTAGAGCGAGGTAAATACATCACCTTTACGCCGCCGATGCATTCTCCTATCCAGGTGATTGTTGTCATGGGTATTATCACAGATACCCTGTCTGATCTGGATATTTGTATTGAAATACACCCCGGCTTACAGCAGACCTATTTGCCCCCAGAGCTAGCATTGACAGTGCTGAATGCTAGTCAAGATCCGGTCATGCATGTTAAGGCATCCGATGATAATGATCTGATGGTTCTCACCTTCAGTGCAGAACAGGGTGAATGCTTTAAGATACAAATTCATCTCGGATCGGAGTGTTATGAGGAGCAATTTCAGCTTTAATAAGAAGGGGCGGTCTTAGGCTAAGTTACCTATAGAGCGCTGGATGATCTGAATGGGGTGAATCATGGGCAAACGAGTGGTTCTCGATTTTGATGAGATCCCAAACCACGGGTGGCGGGTTAGTCTAGAAATTGGCAATGAAAAAGAACCTACTGAGATTCGGGTGGTTCAGGAACTGCCATTAAATCCTGCTCTATTGCACTCCTTAGAGGACTGGCAAACCATCTATTGTGCCTTAGATTTACCAAGTCGAATTAAGCCCAAACAGATTTACACTGGCTCTATCCACCGGCGCTTAGATCACTGTCGGGCGGCAGCAACACAGGTAAGTGATGGGTTAACCGCTTGGCTCCGGTCAGAGTCATTCTCACTCATCAATGAACGATTGCGGGAAGTACTGTCGTTGGATGATGAAATTCGGGTGCTCATTCGCACCAATCGTCCAGAACTGCAGAAGTTACCCTGGCATCAATGGAATTTTTTTGAGAACTATCGCTATGCAGAGTATGCCCTAAGTCAGCCGAATGCAGAACGGGTGCGATCGCAGCCCTCTCAGTCTGAGAAAGATGCGGTGCAGGTGTTAGTGATTTTGGGTGATTCGACGGGGATTGATATCGAAAGCGATCGCCAACAGTTTGAGCAGTTGCGTGAGTCGGGGGCGGCGGTGACGTTTCTGCCAGAGCCGACGCGAGCGAAACTAAACGCCTCGCTGTGGCAGCAGCCGTGGGATATTCTATGCTTTTCAGGCCATAGTAAAACCCAGGGGCAAACGGGGCGGATGTTTATCAACCAAACTGAAAGCATCACGGTGGAGGAGCTGCGCTATGGCCTGCGGCAGGCGATCGCTCGGGGGCTACAGCTTGCGATCTTCAATTCCTGTGATGGTCTTGGTCTAGCCTATGATCTGGCAGAACTGCACATTCCTCAGATGATCGTGATGCGGGCTCCGGTGCCGGATTCGGTGGCACAGATGTTCCTGCGGTCATTTTTAACCGAGTATGCCCAAGGGCGATCGCTTTATTTGGCAGAGCGGGCGGCGCGGGAGCAGCTACAGGCATTGGAACATCAGTTTCCCTGTGCGAGCTGGCTGCCGGTGATTTTTCAAAATGCGGCGGTGATGCCCCCTACCTGGAGCGATTTACAGGGGCATACGGGAGGACGGATGGCCGGGCAAATCTGGGATGTGCAGCCGCCGCCGGTGGCAAAACCAAGGGAGCGATCGCGCTTGACTTGGGCAGCGGTGCGCCGAGTGGTGGTGGCGAGTATTATCGTGACCAGTTTGGTGGTAGGGGTGCGATCGCTGGGCGCGCTGCAACCGGCAGAACTCCATGCCTACGATCGCCTGATGCAACTCCGCCCCGCTGAACCGCCAGACGATCGCATTTTAATCGTCACAATTGATGAAGACGATCGCCAATATCAACTTGATAGGAACTGGACACTACAAGGTTCTCTTGCAGATGAAGCTTGGATAAGATTAATTCAGACAATTCAACCTTATCAGCCTAATGTCTTAGGCATTGGGTTGTTGCGAGATCAGGTTAATCATCCAGACCTAATTGATGCCCTGGAATCATTAGATGATTGGATAGCGATATGTACAATCTCGTCCTACGATACACCAAGTGAAGCTTTCTTGCCCGGCGTAGTGATCAATAGTATGAACCTAGGTTTTTCTAACTTAATTGTTGATGACGACATAAAGAACACGGTTCGCCGCTATGTTATTAGCCAGGAAGGTGAGCCAAAATGTGATACAAACGTTTCATTTGGCGCTTTGATAGCTAATTTGTATTTATCAAAATATGAAGGCTCTGATCATAATGGAAGACCAGTTGAAGAATTGAAGCTCAGCTATATGGATTATGATTCAGGTGGTTATCAATTGTCTCGGGATAATCAAGGACGTCAGCAAATTCTTCTCAACTATCGTTCATCAAATCCGCCAACTATTTCACTCCGACGTTTGCTGAATGGTAGTTTAGAGGAAAAACTATCTGATCTAGTCAGCAATCGCATTGTTTTAATTAGTAGTGGTGTAGGAGAATATAAGTTCTTTACGCCGTTCTATGATGGCATGAAATCACCATTGACCATTCAGGCTCATGCCATTAGTCAACTCATCAGTGCAGCTATAGATAAACGTCCCTTGATTCGCTGGTGGCCAGTGTGGCTGGAAACTATTTGGATCTGGATTTGGGCAGTTATAGGTGGACTTTTGGTTTTAGTTGTGCGATCGCCCCAGTCTTTGATTGTGATATTTAGCTTGGTTCAACTCGCCCTCTTCAGTTGCTGCTATATGCTGTTTTGTTTGGGATGGTGGGTTCCTTTGATCCCTGCCGGTTTGGTGTTGGGGGCTACAAGTTTGCATATTGTGTTAGGACACAGCCGAGAAATGACTAGCCATTGATGGCATAGTTATTTCAAAGGTTGTTTGTTATGTCGAAGCTAGAATTGTCTGTGGGTATTGCAGTTGGAGTATTGCTATCTACTATATGGAGTATGCCTAACTGGAAACAACCTATGAGCAGACATCAACTCAACACTCTAACCTCTAAAATGCTTAAAAGTTCTGATGGACAAGAACATCTGAGTGAATTTACGCCAATTCATTCACCTCAAAAATTACAATCTTCTAATCTATCATTACTGATGTTCGGTCATGATGACGATCAAAATACCTCTAGACAATTGATGTTAGACCATGATGCTCATTGTGGTGGTGGTAGTAGAAACGGAACGGAGGTTATCTTCCAAAATTGAAGTTAGGGATCTTTCCTTTCTATCTTGCTTGAAGTCTATGTTTCGTTGTTGCCAAAGATTCAGACATGCGAAAACAAACAAGTTTGACCAGCTTAATGCTCAGTGTTTTGTGTTCTATTGGATGGTTGGTGCCAAGTTATGCTGGCACTACATCATCTATGCAAGTCATAAATACGCGAACTAAAACTATCTCTGATTTAGGCGATTCTGACCCACCACCAAGGACTCTACCTGGAACAGAGCGTCTTCCCTGCTTAACTGAGATTATCCTGATTACACCCCGATCGCTTCCCTTGGACTTTGATTCTGAGGAGTGTATGGCCGAGCCAATAGATCCTGTCCAAACTGCAGCGACGACGCCAAGTTTATGGTTCTATGTCCCAGACCAGTATGCTGGCATGTACGAATTTGAGTTAACCCTGTCTCAGAACGGTCAGCGGGTGGATACCCTGTTCCTCGATCCGGTTTGTGCGGCGGGATTGATGGAGGTGCCCATTACCACGGCGTTGCCGGAGGGCGATCGCATTCAGTGGGAACTGATGGTGATGGTGGAGCGCTTTGCGGGGCGATCGGGGAATCCTCGGGTGACTGGGGACATCCAGCGGAGCAGTACGCCCACCTGGTACGACCAACTGCAATCCCTTGATCCAGAGGGCTGGGATACGGTATTGACCGAGGCGGGGCTGGGGGCGATCGCTCCCCAAACCCCAACGACCTTCTGCCCGCTAGAGGCAACCTTCTAGAGCCAGTTGCCCACGAGAACAAACGGGGCCCAGTGGAAGGGTTTGATCTGGTCTCCTTCCTGCATCAACGCTACTTGGGCCCGGCGCAGGGCCTCTGCTTTGGAGGGGCTTTGCGCCAATTCTTGGTAGAAGCGCGCCATCAGTCGGGCCGTGGTGGCATCATTGACCACCCACAGGGTTGCTAGCGTACTGCGCGCCCCAGACTGTACTGCCATCCCCGCTAAGCCCAGGGCCGCTTGGGGATTACCATCCGCGGTTTTGCATGCACTTAGCACCAACAGTTCGATGGCTTGAGGTAAGGATTGATCGCGGGCGGCTAGGATCTGGCTGAGGTCAGGTAAGGAAATTCTAGTATCCCAGGCTAAGATAAACGTATCGTTGAGGTCATCGCTAAACTCACCGTGGGTCGCTAAGTGAACAATGGCGGCGGGAACTGATTCTACTCCATTGGCTAAGGCAGCCTTCGTAAATGCCTCGTTGCGCAGAATGTTGGCTTGGGTGTAGGTGGCGATCGCTTCCAGTTCTTCATCTACGGCTGGGAGGGCCTTAAAGCCGGACAAGGCCTCCGTAATGCCTGCGGTTAGGGTAGTGACTGGATTGAGATCCGGTTGCCCCGGTGGCAGGAGCGCCAGACCTGGGTTGATAGCCACCGCATAGCCCTTTTCGATTAGAAACTGGTTGCCATCGTAGAGCGCCGCCACGGGCAGTTGCCGCAATTCTTCATCGAGGACAAAGACCAGGGTAGAAATGTCGGCCGGTTGTAAGGCCGCTTCGTAGGGTGCCACCAGCCAGGTATAGAGCTGTTGGGATAGGTCGTAGCCGCTACGTTGAACATTACGATATTCAAAATCAAAGGAGGTTTTCTCTAGAGCTGCGCGAAAGTGATTGAGGGTGGTGGTTACGGTCTGCCGATCGACGGCTACGGCATAGTGCTGGAGGGCTTCGCTGTTGGGTAGTTTGAGAATTAACTCAAGGCGATCGCTGAGTAGGATGGTGTAGACAAATGCCGTATGGGGAGCGGTTTGATCTACGAGGCGATCGATGGTGGATAGGTCGGTGGTGTTGCAGGACTGCCGCAGATAGTTTTCAATTTGCAGCGTTTGCAGGGCGTCCATGGTCTCACGGGCCTGGCGTAGATCAGGATTGCTGGCATCGGGCTGGAGGAGCTGGGCTACGAGGGCGCGATACACGGGTTCCACCTGCCGCTGAAAGGAAAACTGAAGGTCGGCATTGGCCCAAACTAAGTCTCGGCGTAGGGTCTGCAGGGTATTGACCGCTGTTCCATAGGCCGCGATCGCCCCCTCGCGGTTGCCTTGCTGCAGGCGGAGATGACCCAACTGGGCCTGCCATTGGTAGCTCAGGTCTGAAAATCCATGGTCTTGAGCGATTTGTAGCGCCTGGGTCAGCGATCGCTCTGCGGCGGTACAGGCCCCCTGAGCTTGATACCAGTGACCTAGATATCCCAAAGCCCGAGACTGCGATCGCCCATCCTCCAGCGTTTGGGCACCCTGATAGGCTTGGGTGAGCAGTTGGGCAGGCAGGGCCTGATGACCGGGGTCTCCGGTACATCCTTCAGCAGGGTCGAGCTGCATCAACAGCCCGTGGGCTAAGGAAAGCTGCTGATCAATCGTAGTCCAGCGGGGTGGTTCGGCGAGTAGGGGACGGGCGATCGCCTCCGGATCCATCTCCAAGGGCTGACCGGCATAGGCCTGCAGGGTGACGAGGCGAATCTGGGCCTGGCGTTGGTGGGGCAAGTCTAGGGTAAATCCACCGCAGTCGTAGGGGCTGAGAATCTGCCGGTACTGGCCGAGGCTTTGCCGGAGTAACTGTTGGGCATCGTTAGAACGGCGAAGATTTTGGGCCCGGATATACTGACCGCGATACAGATCCCCCAGGCCCAGCAGCGCCTGACTTACCCATTCCGGCGATCGCGCCTCGCAGGCCGCATCTCGCCCTTGGATGAGTAGCTCCTCAGCTTCCTCCATCTGCGGAGCCACCACCTGTTCGACCTGACCCAGGCTAATCCAGCCCCTGGCCTGCAGGGCCGCGTCTTGCCCATCGAGGCTGGGGAGGAGGGCGTTAAGCTGCTCACGGGCCTGGCGATAGAAGCCGAGGGCCTGGAGGGACTGGGCTTGGTTGAGCTGGCTCTGAAGAGCCGCAGGGGGTTGAGCCATGGACTGATAGAGATCGGCGGACTCAGTCCAGGTATCAAGGGCAGCGCGGGGCTGGCCAGTTTCAAAATACTGCTGACCGAGGATATCCAGTCCCTGGGCCCGAGCTTGGGTTTGGCCTGGGGTAGACGGTAGGTCATCAAGACGGCGCAGGCTGGCCTGGATGGCCACATCAGCGGCCGTCCATTGACCCAGGGCCTGCAGGGCCCGGGCCTGGTTGCCGAGGGCGATCGCTTCCCTTAAGCCATCGTCCTGGAGATGGAAGGCCTCGGCGGCCTGTTCCCAAAGGGCGATCGCGGTTTCATACTCGTGGTCATAGTAGGCCTGTTCCGCCTGCTGCAGCCACTGGGCTGGATCCGAGGGCTGGGCCTGGAGGGGCCGGTGTAGCCCAATCGTTAGGACAAGGCTGGTCACCAGCAACGCAAGAGCAGAACGCCAGCGGCTGGGAAAAAATGTACGGTAAACCATAGGGTCGCTGTAGATGCAATGATTTGGCGAAACATGAGGGACTGATGATGGTAGGTCGATGATGGGGGGGGATGGGGATCTGCGCGGATCCTTAGTTCTGGGAAACCCAGCATTGAGCGCCGGCGGGGGATTGGAAGAGGGGAGCTGAGGCGCGATCGCTGGGTGGTGTTTCCTCCGAATTCTCCAAGTCGGGGAGGGTCATGAGGCCTACCTGGGGATTGAGCGTGCCGGGATGGAGCAGGTCGCTGGGTAGCCCGCCCTGGCCTAGGTTCTGAAACAAGCTCGTGGTGCGCGCCGGTTGGGATAGACCTTGCTGGGCACGGCAACCGGTGGCTAGGGCATCGTTGAGAAAGTCCTCCGGTAGATCCGCGGGTCGTAGGTTATCGCGGGTAATCACCTCCACGGTGCCGGGGGTGCCGGTGACGGCGATCGCTGTGAAGTCACTTTCCGGGGTGACAACGCCCTGAAATTGCCGGAAGCCAAAAATACCGCCACCCACCTGGGCCTGGATCAGCCCCCCCTGACCCGACTGGGCATCGGCGAGGACGTCGCTATTTTGGTCTAGGGTGGTCACAATGGAACCGCTGACATCAAAGCGAATATTGCCGCCCTGACCGCTGACGGTACGGGCCACGATGTCACTTGCCGACGCCATGCGAATCGAGCCATTGCCCAGGGTGATGTCAATGGTGCTGCCGCGACCGCTGATATTGGACGCATTGATATCACTGTTCTGCCTCATCCTTAGGTCATCCTGGCCGAGGGTGAGCTGGATATTTCCCCCAGTTCCGGAATCGGTGCGGGCCGTCAACTCGCTACGGCCCTGCAGTTGTAAGCCGCCCCGCTGTACCCGTAGGGTCACATTGCCGCCACTGCCGCTTAGGGTAGAGGCTTCGACGCGGGTCTGCTGCAACTGCACACCTTGGGTCATATCTAGCGTGATATTTCCACCGTTGCCGGTGGTGGTGGTGGCACTGAGGGAAGAGCGATCGCTCTCCCATCGATCAGCATCAATCGTCAAAGCCCCGGCGGATCCGTCATTGGCCGATACGGTGAGTGCTGCCTGGGAGAGATCGAGCTGGGATGTACGGATCTGGATCCCCCCTGCATCGCCGGAGCCTCTGGCCCGGGAAAAGATGCGGCTTTGGTCGAGGGTTAGCCGTTGCTGCGCCGTGAGCTGTACTGTCCCGGCCTGACTGTCTCGCGTGCCCGCCCTTAGCTCCGAGCGACCGGCAATGGTGATCTGGTTAGCCTGGAGGCTTAAATCGCCTGCCAGACCCGTACTCAAGGCTTCCACGGTCACCCGTCCGCCGTCTAGCACGTTCACCACCTGTGCCCGAACATCAATCCCCCGGGCATTACCGCTACCCTCGGTGCTAAACCGCAGCGTGCCGTTTTGGATCTGTAGGGTATCCGTCGCCACCCGCAAAACGCCACCCTGACCCGCCCCTGCGGTAAAGGCAGACACCAGTCCTCCATCCTGGATCTGCAGGCGATCGCTCACAATCGATAGACGGCCCGCATTGCCGTCCCCTCGGGAATCAAGTAACACCTGGCTGCCATCGCCCTGCACCGTTACCTCATCGGCCCGCACCGTCACATTGCCGGCCCGGCCGCCCACCTCCGTTTGGGTTGACAAGGTTCCGCCCGATTCGATGAGCAACGTTCCCGTCGTCACGTCAACATTTCCCGATTGTCCCTGACTACCTAGGGTCGATTCCGTGAGAATGCGTCCGCCATTGCTGATCTCAATGCGATCGCTTTCTAGGCTTAAATCCCCTGCATTTCCGGTGCTGAATCGGGTTGACGATGAGATCGCGCTACCGCCTTCGTTCCCTGCCCCCGTGACGAGCACTTGCCCGGCACGAATATTGAGCTGTCCGGCATCGCCAGTGCCGCCGGTTTCCGTGGAAATATTGCTTCCATCCACGACCCGCAGGATGTCGGTTTGAATATTGATCCGTCCCGCATTGCCGCTAGAACCAGGACTCGCTACGGATTGAATCGCGCTAGGACTACCTATCCCTTCGCCTGAAACCTCTAGAACTCGCGTCTGAAACGTAAGGTCACCGGCATTGCCGCTAAGGTTGCTTGGGGAGAAAATACCGCCACCGTCTCGAATCAGCAGCCGATCGGCCTGCAAAGAGAGGTTTGCTCCATCTCCTGCCCCTTCCGTCCCCAGGAAAAAGCCCATGGGGAGGACGCGGTTAGGATTCCCAAGAATCCGTACTTGATCCATATTTTGGAGTTGAATCTGTCCGCCTCCCCCTGTGGATAGATGGCGCAGTGAGATTTGGGCATCGTTGCGTAAGGTAAGAGATCCTCCCCGAATGAGGATCTCCCCGCCTTGACCGGCCCCGTTGCTGTTGGCAAAAATAGAGGCCCGAGACAAATCCATAGACGTGCCAATGTTAAAGGTGACCCGCCCGGCATTGCCCAAGGCCGCATTGTCTGTGTTCACAAAAATGCCGGTGCTTCTCTGGTCTACGCGATCTATGCTGCCGATCATCGAGACGCGGTCGGCGTTGAACGTCACATCACCGCCCTGCCCTCGGCCAAACGCAACCGCTTCAATGCGTCCCAGTTGGCTAAATGTAATTTGATCACCATTGAGAACAATCGTGCCGCCTGCCCCACGCCCCAGGCTACTGCCCTGAATGGAAGACTGGTCGCTTAAGGAAATGCGATCGCCTGTCAAGCTTACCTGCCCGCCCGCTCCTCGGTTGTAAGCGTTAACTTGAATTGAGGCTTGATCGCTTAAGGAAATGCGATCGCCTGTCAAGCTTACCTGCCCGCCTGCCCCTTGGTTACGAGCATTAACTTGAATCAAGGCCTCGTCGCTTAAGGAAATGCGATCGCCCCTCAAGGTCACCGTTGCACCCGTCCCAAAACCATTGGTATCTCCCACAATGCGAGACTGGTCGTTTAAGGAAATGCGATCGCCCTGCAGTTGAATCGTTGCGCCATTGCCAGCTCCCGTGGTAATCGCTTCGATCGCAGCATTTTGACTCAGACGGATACGGTTGGCCTGTAGGTCGATGGTGCTGCCTGCCCCATTACCGCTGGCACCACCAAACAGAGCCGCCTGATCTTGCAGGTTAATCTGATTCGCTCGAATACCAATACGGCCGCCTCCGGTATCACTCTCAGTGCTAGCCGAAATCTGACTGCTTCCTACTAGGGCAACAGTTTCGCCTCGGATCTGGATCTGACCAGCCGCCCCCGGCGCTTCTGTCCCATTACCCCGATTACTGCTTACCAAAATGCCACTGTCTTGCAGAGTGACTTGGTTGGCGTCAATGGTGACTTGTCCAGCATTGCCCGTACCAATGGTGCCAGATGCGATCGTTGACCCCTCAGTTAACGTTAGTTGTTCAGCCTCAACTGAAATTTGTCCGGCGTTGCCTCGTCCTGAGCTGGATGTGCTGAGGCGGGCAGCATTGGTCAGGGTGACGGTGGGTGCCGTGATTGAGATTTGGCCGGCCGCTCCTGCCCCGGAGGTGGCGGTATTGAGCAGGGTGCCATTGGCGAGCAGAACCGTGAGGGCATCAATCGAAATTTGCCCGGCCGCGCCGCGTCGTAAGGCTCCCGCATCTAGGCGGACGCCATCGGTGAGGGTAACCGTGGGGGCAGTGATCACAATTTGTCCACCCGCCCCTGCGCCTGAGGTACCTGTCAATACCCGCGTGCCATCAGCAAGAGTTACGGTGAGGGCATCCATCGAAATTTGACCACCCGCCCCGCTGCCTGAGGTGCCTGCATTCAACTGGGCACCATCGGTCACCGTCACGGTGGGGGCAACGAGGCTGATTTCTCCTCCTGTCCCGTCATTGAATCCTTGGACAGAAAGTTGAATGGGGTCACCCTCTGCCGTTTGTCCACCGATTGCGAGAGTATCCCCAGCCTCAAGACGCAGCGTGCCGCTAGCATTGTTGGCTGACTCGCTGGTGATCGTGGCTGCAACGGTGAGATTATCTTCAGCAAAAAGTGAAATGGGCACACCATTGCCATCGGGTAAATTGCCATTGATCCGACCCATAACGGTAAGATTATCGCGGGATTCCACCACTAATTGCCCACCATTGTCTTCATTAAATAAAGTAATGGGCCCATTCAGCCTGATATTGCCAGGATTCCCATTGGCTTGAAAGCGATTGGTGATCAGCACAACGCTATCGGGGGCAAGCATGGTCACCTCGCCTAGGATGATATCTGCTCGGCCATTTAAGTTATCTACAGTATTGCAGTCTATACAGACTTCTAATCCTGGGACTGCGCCTCCTAGAAACCCTTCTGGTAGCGGTATCGCGAAGCTATTAAGAAAATTTTGGACTTCTGCCTCATCCATTCCCGCGCGGAGATCCAGAGTGGGGGCAGTGCTGCCGTCAACTACCAGGGTGGTGCCATCAGCCAGGGGCACATTGGAATAGGGATTGGCAGCCGTGATCGCTTGGTTGGGCTGGGCTGCCCCGGTAATCTCCACTGTCTCAATGCGAATGCTGCCAGCGGCTAGGATATGAAGCGATCGCCCTATATAGGTTTCAAATGCCACATCCCTAAGACTTCCTAGGACTGGATCATCCGGGCTTTCCAGAATACCCAGCGATCCATCCAAGCGCTCCACCCGCAAGGGCCCGCCAGCGAAGAATCGCCCATCTCCCAGCACCGGCGCGGCAGACTGAAGGGTGAGGGCATCTCCTGCGGCCAAAATACTTTGGGGATCAGACAGGGCCTGAATCTGAATGCGATCGCGTCCTTGGATCAATAACGCTCCCCCAGCGATCGCCGTCACGGGAGCATCAAGCTGATCTGTAATCCATACCTGACGTTGACCGAGAAGGGTCAGATCCTGTTGCGTGACCAGTTGACTGCCCAGCAGCCGCAGGTCTTGCCCCGCAGATAGAATGGCTGTTTGGGCATTGACCCCCTGGATTTCTACATCCCCCGCCGCCACCGTTGGTAGATCCGTTAGCGGTATCAATCCCGAGGTAGTGATTAGATACGGAGAAGCCTGAGACCGAGGGGAAAGCCTTGGATCCACTGGCATCAAGGTGAGAGGTTGATCTAACTGAGACAAGGTCTGGGAGCGACTAGAGGGCGTGGCGATCGCGACGGTGCCCTGGGGAGCGATCAACTGTCCTGTGCTCACCACTCCTCCGCCTGCCAACACGAGATCCTGGGCTCCCTCTAGATTACCTAGGTTAAGAATTGCGGCTGGATCTGCGCCAAACTGCAGACCGATAGGAACTTCTAGGGTGAGCAGGGGCGGGGCTTGCGGCTGGCTGGCGCTAAAGGATAGATTAGGGCCAAAGACTAAGCGATCGGCGGTGGTGCCCACAAACGAACCGCGCAAGTCTAGCTGAGCACTGGGGCCAAAGATTAGACCATTGGGATTCATCAAAAATAAATTGGCATCCCCCAAAACACCGAGGGTTCCCAGAATCGTGGAGGCATTGGCACCGGTAACTCGCCCCACAATAGTATGAATGCCGCTGGGATTTGTGAAATAAACACGCTGGCGATCGCCTACGTTAAACTCTTGAAAGCTATGAAACAGATGTCGCCCCCGCTGGGCACCGCCTTCAATCTGATCGATGCGCCGACCATTCACATTCACCCGCTGATTTAGACGGCTGCGCTCTACCCCAAGGGACTCATCCGGCACAATCTGAGCGATCGCTGGAGAGCCAAACCCCGCGATCGCCAGCAGACTGATGGTATAGGTTATCCATAATCGGCTAGTCATGTCCATCATCCTCAATACTATAATCGCAACTTAAAAAGGCTGTGCAGTGATAGAAAACAAGAACCCGTTTTCCTGCCAGGTACGTTCTGACGACTGCACTGTGGTTAAAGGGGTTGCCCAATCGACACGTAGGGTAAAATTGGGCTGCTGCCACTGCAAACCCAGCCCAATAGAGGCTAAAGATGACTGTTCTAGGGAGCGATCGCCCTGATTCCACACCCACCCAGCCTCGATAAATGGACAAAGCTGCAGCACCGCCTGCCATTCCGGCACCCGCAGCACCGGCAGCCGTAATTCTGCCGCCGCTAAAGCACCATTATCTGCAATCACTGCATCCTGACGGTAGCCTCGCACCGTGTTAAATCCACCCAGGCTAAACTGTTCTACAGGTACAAGGGGCTGATCCGCAAGCTGCATCTCTCCACGCAAATAGAGTAATGTATCCGGCGCTAAGAGCTGTACCCACTGCGCCTGCCCCTGCCAACTGAAAAACTGACTGTCTGGTTCCGTATCATTGCGGCTCGCATCGAAGAGATCAACACCTAGATTAACTTGCGATCGCAAGGCCAACACACTGCGAGGACTGCGAGACGTCCATTCTTGGGAAAACCGTAGGGCAGATATGCGAAGACGTCCAGTACTGTCACTGCCTGGTGATAGGGCAATGCCGCTATCGTCTAATAAGCTGCGACTGCGATAGTGAGACAGCGCCAAACCCACTGCAAATTCCTGACGCGCTGACTGCCACAGCGGCTGCCGTAGACTGAGATCATAGGACTGAGATGAGGACTCGATATCTAACTCATTAAACGGCGGTTCAATAATGCGATTCGATGTCGTGCCAAATCGCAGCGAAAGTTCACCTCCCTGGGCATTGATCGGTACCCCGTAGGATAAGTCGATCACGTCGCTACCGTCTGTATTGCTGTAGCCCACCGAGAGGCGATCGCCCCCGCCCAAGAGATTGGCCTCCGTCAACACCGCGCCCCGCCGGAAACTACCGACACTGGGAGAGCGATCGTTGGCGCTCACCACGTCAAGGCTAAATGAATCGGCCTCGTTCACATCAATCGTTAGGGTGGTGGCTCCTGGCGTTACGCTGGGCACCAGCCTGGCATCAAAGGAGTCAATTAAGGGATTATTTTGCAGTCGTTGTAGTGCATCTAAAAGTCGTTCCTGATTCAGGGGTGCCGTCGTTCCTTGTGCCAAACGCGATCGCACATAGCTGGGTCGTAGCCGCTCAGTTCCAGTCACTACAATCTCATCAACCTGTCCCTCCACAACTTGTACGACCGCTATCCCGTCAGCCAACCGATCGGAGCGAATCACAGCACTGGAGGTAATATAGCCCTGCTCAACATAGAACCGAGTAATCGCTTGGGTCACCTCGATCAGGTCAAGATAACTGAGAACTTGCCCAGTATAGTTTTCTAGAAGAGCAGCTAATTCTGCATCGGTAAATTGTGTATTGCCCAAAAACTGAAATGACTGTACCACAAATGTGTCTGACGGTATGGCGTCTGGCTCGATAACATCTACCTCCGGAATATTCAGATCCACGGGACTTGGCAGCTCCGGCGAGAGATCAGGAATAGGGGTAAACGATGGCTGCTCCGGCACCAAATCTTGAGGTGGCGGTAGATCAGGGGTTGAACCTTGAGCGACTAATCGATCAGACCCAATCACCAGCGATCGCTCCTGTAAAACCGACCATTGATCTGATCGATCCTGATCCGCTCGATCCAGCATTTCAGCAGCAAGGACGCTGGTAGGCATCAACCCCCACAGGACTACTCCGCTGATAAAATACCTAACAAACCAGCGCCGGCCTGATCCTCGACATACTTGACATAGCATAACTAAGCTCAATATAAGGAACACCCTGCTTATAATGGGCGATCGCATATTTCAAGGCGATCGCGCCATGGAAAATAATGACACGGCCGTAGACCTTACCGCGTTTTACTCGATAGAGTCATGCGAGTTTATACGGAGACATCCCCAAAAACAAGCATAAAGAATCCGTGAAGTAACTCAAGACTCGTTACTCATCGTTACATGCAGCTTGAAGCTTGCCTAGATTCCTGATTCTATCGTTCCATTCGCCTGAGGTTGTGATAAGTATTCCATGGTTTTGCACCATGAATTGAATCATAGACATTCTATAGTTCTGCAAAATCTACCAAAAAATATGCAGGCATGTTGTTTTGATAAAGCGATTCTAGAACAATACTAATTTTGTATGAAGAAGGCGATCGCTGCATAATTTTCCGTCATACTGCTTGAAGAACATTTCAGGTACACAGGATATTAATTCAAAGGACATTACCTGATGTGTCAGCACAATCTTCACGGTCTAGCCTAGACATTAGATGCTGCTTACTTCACAGACAAAAGCACTCTGTTGCTTGAGCAGCATCGAATGACACAACGCTATAGCTTGGCTAATGAGTCATCTTATCGCCAGCGATCGCCCTTGAGTTTTCCCATCCAGTTAGGATTTCTGCGGAAATTCTGGCATCATCCGTTGCTAAATTTGATTTGATCGACCTACTTAATTGACGATCACCCTCCCCGCACCAACTTCAAGGGGTGGAGAGGGCCCAACCGACTCCCGTAGTTCAAGGAGCGATCGCCCCCTCCCAGTCTCCTAGCAATTGTTAAGGATTTCGTAAAACTTACGCAGGACTGCGTAAAACCTGAACAGTCCTGCGTAATTCTCTGTAGAGGCATTTTCCTAGGTTTCCCGTCATGGCATCTACCCCGCCTGTCCGCGCTGAACTGAATGATACCTGGCTCTGTCCAGATCTCAGCCTACACTGGGTACTGCTGCAAGACCCAGATGGGCAGAGCGTTTGGCTGCGGGGCAAGCAGGTGGCGGTACGTCATACCATGACGGCGGCGGAAGGATATGCTTTGCGGTACTTTGTGGGACGGTTTACGATCCGGCTTGTGCAGCAGATGTGTCGGCAGGAGTTTTCAGACCTGCCCGATGGCTTCATAGCTGATCTGTTGCATAAGCTGGTTGACTTGGGCATTATCAGCGTCGGTGATTCTGCGGAAGAGCCGTCTTCGGCTGAGGATGCGGAGACTGTAGCCCCCCTCCGTCCCACAACGGGGCCGCGCCTTAAAGAGTCTGTACATTGGATTCAAACAAATGACGGACACTGGATTTTACGGAACCCAGAGGACGTGACCTTTGTGCAGCTTAATGATGTGGGTAAGCAGATTGTGGAGCATCTGGAAACAGAAGCTCCGGTGGCGATCGCTTCCCGGTATGGCGTATCTATTGAAGAGATGCGATCGCTCCTCCAGCAATTGGTGCTGACGGAGGGCAGTACCCAGATGTCTGTAGATCCCTTGGCAAGGGGGCAAAGCGGGGGATCGAAGGCAGGATGAAGATGTTACAGTCAAAAACATTCAACTAGATGTGATATGAAGAGAGCATCAGAGTTTGCCCTCCTTTTTCCAAGAGTACTCAAAAAGGGACATCATGGAATACATCAGAGCGCAAGGAACATCTAGGGCAGCTTAGATCATTTCAAAGGCTGTCACATCAAAGACTGTCACAGGTTTTTCTCACAGCCAAGATGGAGCATGGCACAATGGATCCTCTGGCGAGGATCTTATGAGGAGTATACCGTGACAGATTGGGTTCGTATGATTGTCAAAAGCCCCATTGTGCAAAAGATTGAGCAAATGGTGCCAGACTATTCCCTCGTGGGGGAGTCGGTTTTTTTCAGGAACGATCAGTTTCCTTGGGCCAATGATCTAGAAGCTAACTGGTCGGTGATTCGCCAAGAATTTGAGCAAGTCTTTCAGCATGTCAATGCTCTGCCCAACTTTCAAGACATCATGCCGCGCCAAAAGCGCATCAGTGCTGATGATGGTTGGAAAACCTACTATTTTTACGCGTTTGGGTTTAAGGCAACCAAAAACTGCGATCGCTGCCCCGAAACCTGGAAGCTACTCAAGGATATTCCGGGCCTGAAGGTAGCATTTTTCTCCATTTTGAGTCCGGGCAAGCAGATTCCGGAGCATTGCGGTAAGCACAAGGGGTTAATTCGCTACCACCTCGGCTTGATGGTTCCAGAACCCAAGGAGCAATGCCGCATTCAGGTTGGCGGGCAGATGCGCCACTGGGAGGAGGGCAAGAGTCTCATTTTTGACGACACCTATCCCCATGCCGTGTGGAACGATACCGATGGCTACCGGGCCGTGCTGTTTTTAGATATCGAGCGTCCCTTCCGCTTTCCGTTATCGTGGCTGAACTGGACGGTGTCCCAAATCCTCTCCTTTTCGCCCTTAGCGAAGGAGGCGAAGGCCAACTATCAGCGTTGGGAGAAGGAGTTTGAGGCGTTAGAGACCAACCCGAAAGGGTAGGTTTCCCAAGGAGCGATCGCTTGTCTATCCCTCAGACAGGACTGAATGCAGCCATTGTCCCATAGCAGGAGTTGCATGAAGACACATTCTCTTGCAGCTCCTAGTTGGATGGGTTGACTCAGACATCTGGCGATCGCTGCCACAACGCTAAGGTCGGTTCAGACGAGCGGGCGGAGTAATGCCCCGTTGACTGAGGCTGCGTTCAATTTGCTGTAGAAAATCTAGGTCATCCATGGGCAGTCTGCCCAGATCACCGTAGGGGTTCAAAAAGGCAAAGGCTTGGCGGAATTGTTCAGGAGTTGCCTGGATGGGAGCATCGAGATGGCAGGGAATGATCCGCTGAAAGTCCCATCGGGCAACCCGCTCAACCCAATTCAGGGTTTCTACGGGAGCCCGGTTAAGAATCAGGGTTTGTAAAATGGGTGCAACAAACAGTTGTCCATTGGCCCGTAGGGTCTCAAAGGAGGCTTCCCAGGTGTCTTGCCAGCGGAAGGGATACCAGCCAAAGTAGGCTTTACGGGAGCGATCGCTGGCCTTGAACGCATCCTGAATAGACTGTAGCGTGCCGACCACCTCTAGAGCACTAGGGCGGAAATAAAAGGCAAAGAGGACAATGCGTTTCCAGCCCTTTAGACGCGATCGCATCTGGTCTTCTACAATCTCGCCGCCGTGATCTTTGGCATGAAATAATAATGGGTAAGGATCCTGCTGGATAATCGCTGGGGGCTGCTCTGGAACTGATACAACACAATCGGTCACCAAAAGGGTGCGCGATCGCCGGTGGAATAGGGCAACTTCTTCAAAGGGGCCTAGACCAAGATTAATGGGCCCAAGGATGGCGTAGTCAAACTCTTGGGCAAAGGGCGTATTTCCCGACATGGGTAATGCACGGGTGCGTTGACGCGGCAGTCCGAGCCAGCTTAGGGGCAAGTTGACCGGAAAACTCCATTGGTCGGGCGCGATCCAAACCTGCGCTTCAGGACACTGGCGGGCAAAGGGGCCCACAAAAACCTTATGCTCAATACCCGACACAGTTGGTAAGATAATATGCTGCACCTGGCCATACCGGGCTTCTAGGTCTCGCAGCAGTCGCATACATTCCCGAGTGGGGGCAATGGGCGCATACACTAACAAGCCCCCAGCTTCTAACCGCACCACGGTCATGCGAATTGGCACAATCACGTAAAGGATGCCTTGGCATTGGTCAAACGTCCAAATCCAGTCTGGCACCACCTCTTGGCGCAGAGTACGTCGCTGCCCATAGGGATAGATCGGCACAATGGGCCAAAAGGGCCAAGTCCAATCGCTGGTGTTCGTTGGGGAAACGTGACCGTCATGCTCCTGCATTCGTAACCAGGCCTAAACCGTAAGTGGGCATAACGTCTAGTCTCTCATACCCGCTCCGACTGGGCTATCCCTGCGGGTCGAGTCCAGCAATTCTTAGATTGAACGTGAGCTTGACTGGTGTACGCTTCGTCACCCTGAATGGGGCAACGTATGGGAGACAGGCGGACAGGTCAGCCCGAAGGTCTTGTCCGCTGTAGGGTGCTGTTAGGCGAAGCCGTAACGCACCGTTGCACGAGGCTTTTCGCTATCAGGTCATCCAACGTACGGGTTGATGAAGGTCGGTTTTGATCAAGCAGAATGGTGACCCTGGGGCAGCCCGACCTCCGATGGGCAACCGGGTTGACGGCGAGCGTCTAAATAATCACCCAGAATTTCCTGGTAGCGCGATCGCCCCACAATGGCATAGTGGCCGGGATAAACCGTCTCGACGGGCAGGTTCTGCAGCCGTTCGTAGGTGGCGATGTAGCTAGGAATATGGCTACAGTGCAGTTCATCCAAGAGTTCGCCGTCGTAGATCACATCGCCGGAGAAGAGCTCCTGCGCCTGGGAGTCATACAGAGCAATGCAGCCATGGGAATGACCAGGAAGGTGCATGACTTCAAAGGCGCGATCGCCCAAGTCCAACACGTCTCCCTCGTGCAAAATCTGGGTCGGTTCCGCCGATCGCAGGGTGTAGTCCTGCACCGTGAAGCCCGGATAGGGTGGTTGCTCAAAATGGTCGGGCAAGACCCAGCCTAGTTCAGGTGTGCAGAGCGCTTCGTGGTCGTCGCCCGATCGCAGTGCCTCGGCTTCTGCACTGTGGATGGCCCGATGCTCAAATTCATAGATTCCACCGGCATGGTCAAAGTGGATGTGGGAGGCGATCGCCAACAGAGGTTTATCTAACAGGCCGGCTAAATAATGGCGCAGACTAGCCACGCCTAAACCGGTATCAATTAAGAGATCCTGATCCCGTCCCTTAATCAGCCAGAGATTAGCTCGATTCCACCAATAATAGTGATGCTCTGTGATCAAATACAGCCCATCGGTCACCTGCTTGGTGGTGAACCAGGTGTCATTCATGGGAGCAGGGGTAGGCATCATGGCGATCGCTTTCATGGGTGCAGGCAGAGTATACCGCACCCAACAGTCGCTATTCTAGGAACCTGGGCTACCCTTATGTAAGCAACTCATAACAGAATGGGTGACCTGGGATTCGAACCCAGAACCAGCGGATTAAGAGTCCGATGCGCTGCCGTTGCGCCAGTCACCCAGAGGTTCTCTATTGTAGCAGACATCTCTCTTGTGTAAGCAGCCCGCTCGCAGGAAATTTCGCATTTATTCACCGACAGGCGAACGATCAAGTTCAGGCTATTCCCCTAAAATTGCTTGCCCCCCATCTCTAGTCTCTATCTCTAGTCATGGCGGATTCCTCGCCCCCATCCCCAGCGGCTAGGAGCGATGCCAGGAAAAAGGTAGTTTAAGCTACGACGTCTGGGCAAGGTTCTACGTTATGACAGCAGATGTTATAACAACTTGACGCTATAGGGTGATGAAGAGGTTATGGGATTATCGACCTTAAAACAAGGCACATTAGCGATCGCTGCCAGTGACTTTGATGCTCGGCCAATGACCTACGTAGACGGGGAGCAGCGCTTGGGCTATGAGCCCGACTTAGCCCGCTTGGTGTGCGATCGCTTGGGATTGACCCCTGTATGGACGAATCTACCCATGGAAGATTTCTATCCAGAAATGCAGGCGGGACACTTTGATGTGGTGTGGTTCAACCAAGCCAATACGCCAGAACGCCAAGCCTGGGTAGACTTTAGCCGTCCCTATGGGCTTTTTGATGAAGCGGTGTTGGTGAAAAGCGATCGGGCGATCGCGTCGCCGGCCGATCTGGTGGGTCTTAAGGTTGGCGGTCTGGCAGATAGTACCAATATTGCCCTAGCCGCTACGTTTCCAGATGTGATCTTGGTACCGTTTCCCGGCAGCGATCAGGTGTTGCCTGAGATGCTGGCTGCCCTGCGGGCAGGGGAGATTGATGCCTTAATTGATGATGAACTGGTGCTGGTGGTAGCGGCGGAAGACGACCCGACCCTCAAGATAGCCTTCAGTCTGCCCACCCAGGCACGCTTTTCCATTGGGGTGCGGAAAGGTAATCTGGAGCTGCGGGATGCGATTGATCAGGTTCTAGAGGATCTGATAGCCGACGGTACCCTATCGCACTTGTGGAATACCTGGATTCCCTGGAAGCCCTTTCCCTTCTAGCGATCGCTTGAGGTGAACTTGTTATAACAACGGTATCTTAGATAACGGTATCGATAGAAAACAGCCTCTATGCTCTGGAGAAGCGCGATCGCCCAATAGTTAAGGTCTATGAACCTAACTGAAACATGTCAGCGTTCAACCGATCCGAGAGCGATCGCCCTGACCTCCGCATCCTCCACCGGGATTCACAGCATGACCCACACAAAGACTTGGCAATCGGAACCCTATTGGGGACTTGGGTTTGATTTTGACCCTCAATGGCACCTGACGCCTGCACAGCAAGCCTTGCAGGAGCAACTGATTGAACTCTGTGCGACGACCCTACGTCCGAATGCGATCGAGTCTGATCGTGGCTTAATCTATCCACGCAAAAACTTTGAAGCTCTAGCCCAACTGGGTCTCCTGGGGTTACTCGTGCCCCAGGAGTGGGGAGGTCTGGGCGAAAGCCATACCTGTGCCGCGATGGTTGTAGAAACCATTGCCCGTTACGGCTGCCCGAGTACGGCGATGTGCTACGTGATGCATTTGGGAGCAACAGCCGCTGCACTATTCCGCGCAGCAGATAATCTGGAACTTCAGTCTGTTCTGCAACGGCTGGATCGAGATGTCTTCATTGGAACTTTATCTTACTCTGATCCAGAAACAGGATCCCATTTTTGGTATCCGGTGTCGTCCCGTGCCGAGCGCACTCAGGATGGATGGTCGGTCTTCAAAAAAGCTTCCTGGACAACCTCAGCAGGTTTTGCTGATTGGTACATTGTGCAAACGAGCAGCCCAGATTTTAATGGCGATTATTCTGATTTATCTTGCTTCCTGATCTACAGCAACGAAGTACAGGCAGAGCCTCAAAAATGGGATGCCCTTGGTCTGCGCGGCAACCAGTCAGGAACGCTGTTGGTCGATGGCGTAACGGTACCTAGCGATCGCATGGTTGGCCCTAAGGGAGATGGGGCCTATTCCAACGATGAAATTGTCGATCCCTTTTTCCTGCTTTGTTCATCCTGCTGCTGGAACGGTATTGCTCTAGGTGCAATTGACATTGCCAAACGTCATACAACCCGTAAAAAGCATGTGGATGTAGGTATGCGCGTGGCAGATTACCCTACTATTCAGGACTATGTAGGGGAGGCAATTATGGATACGAATGCTGCTCGTTCGTTTTCGTTTTCCATGGCTAAACTGATGGACGAGTTGACGAACAACTGTGACTGGTCAGTTCATAACCAGGATCCAAGTGCATTACCCAGGTCGGTTTATCTACATTGGTATTGGCAGATCAAGTTTATTGCAGCTAAAAACGTAGCCCATGTATGCGATAAAATGCTGCACGCTTGCGGTGGTACAGGATTTAAGAAAGATTTAGAGATTGAGCGATATTTGCGTGATGGAAAAGCTGGTTGGGTGATGGGCCCCACCAATGAAGTCCTCCGTCAGTTTGTGGGTAAGATGGCACTGCTGGGCTTTGAGTCCCTTGATTACTGGAATCAGACGGTGAATCAGCGCGTCTTGCATAATGAGATTAAAAAGCTGGATGCTGATGGTAAGCGTCAACTAGCAGCACAACTGTTAGCAGAAGTAGAAGGAGCATCATCCCCTAAGGTTCCTGTTCTACAATAACCTATGCTGCTTGAGTCTATCCTCTTGTCTAGTCTATCTTTGCGGAGCGATCGCTCACAATCATCCCTTCTGTAGAACCCTTCGAAAATCTCTCATCAGATGCCGCGCGCTATCACCTGAGCACTCATCAGAATGTGCTCAGGTGATACAGCAGAAATCAGATGGGTTAGGACATCCAGAGATTAGGGGGGGTTCTAACCCCGCGCAGGTAGGTTAAGTGGCGTTGCTGGATCGACCTATGATTTGCGCTAAGAGCGAGACGCTCACACAACCTTCATGGTGAATGAGGTGGGAGTGAGAGCATCTTGCTCATATTCCGATTTCATCGCCTCATTCAGCAACACCGATTAGTCTGTATGACCGTGACGCCTAGCCACCGGAGGACTGAAACCTGCTACCTCAAGCGAATTGATGACCGCTGCCCAAGGGAGCACCGTGTAAGGTAAAAAAATCTAATGAATCATAACAAGAATTTATATATAAAACCTATTTTCATTTGGGAGAATTATTAATAAGCTATACATAGATTCACTACAGCACTGGAGAAAGTCCGCCATGGTTTACACAGCCACTCTGACTACCCCTACCTCTGCCACCCAATCAACGCTAGCTAGACGGTTGCAGGCTGCCTTAGAACATGCCCGTCGCCTGACCGATATGTACGGCAGTAGCCACAAGGATGTAGCGATCGCCTGGGAAACCGTCGAAGAACTAACGACGGCCCACTATCGTCAGACAGACAATCGGCCGACCGCCTTTAGTTTGTACTGTGCTGCCAATCCCCACGCTCCCGAGTGCCGCATCTACGAAGATTAGGTGCAATACTCGGACTAACGTACTTAACCCTCACTCAGATAACCTAGGCGGGAACCGTAGTTCCCGCTTTTTTTAGTGCCTGTCCCGCAAGGGGCTCTACTGTTCCCCATGAAGGTCGGCGTTGCTAAATTAAGAGATGAACCTCTCGCGACAGGATCTGCAACGCCATGCAACCTGTTGCGGAGTCCTATCACTATTGAGTAACGCCAAATCATGGATAGTCTCTTCATTCACCCCACAGACGCGACCAGATTATAGAAGCCGCTACTACCAACCACGCAACTATGCCCTAGACTTTCTTTATAACCGCTTTGACCACCATGAAGGAGATTAGGATGGCTGACTCGCGTGACTGGTTTGCTGGACGGGTAGCCGTGCTGGCTACCATGCACCACAAAGAACAGGCGATCGCCCCCCTTCTCGAATCCGGTCTGGGGGTGACTGTGGTGGTGCCCCCTAACTTTGACACCGATAGCTTTGGCACCTTTACGGGCGATATTCAACGACCAGCCAATCAACTCACCACGGCTCAGCTTAAAGCTGCTGCGGCCCTCCAGCAAACGGGAGAAACTTTGGCGATCGCTAGCGAAGGTAGCTTTGGGCCCCATCCGCAGATTCCCTTAGTGGCCTGCGATCGCGAAATGGTGGTGTTGCTTGATAGACACCATCAGCTCAAACTGGTCGGCGAGTGCCTCTCCACCAACACCAACTATCGCCAAGACACTGTCCATAGCCCAGATGCTGCCCTAACATTTGCCCAATCCGTAGGTTTTCCTGACCATGGTCTAGTCGTTAAGGTCGAGGAGACCCAGACCATTGTTGCCAAAGGCATCACTGCCCCCGACGAGCTATTGGCAGCAGTTGAAGTAGCCCTTGGGCGATCCGATCGCCGCCTAGCGCGCCTTGAAACCGATATGCGCGCCCTCTACAATCCTACCCGTATGGCAGTTATTGCCCAAGCAACAGACCATCTGTTACAGGTCATCTCTCAATCCTGTCCTACCTGTGGCAGTCCTGGCTTCGCCGAGACTAAGCGATGGCCTGGACTACCCTGTAGCCTATGCGGTACCCCTACACTCATGACCCTTTCCATTCGCTATCAGTGCCAGAAATGCCAGCACCAGCAAGATATCCCCTGTCCCAATTCACCGCCCGTTGCAGACCCTAGCTACTGTCCCTACTGTAATCCATAGCATCCGCAGCACGTCGTTGCTCTTATCTTTTAGATATAGCTTGAGTCAGATGACCTAGGACATTTAGAGATTGGGGTATCTTGAACCTGCGTAGGCGGGTTTGGTCAGGATAGCCGCGCCTAAAGTCGCCGGGACGCTGGGGTTTGCTGTCTCAACTGACTTGATTGACCGCTTATCCAATGAGGTGTTGCTGAATGAAGCTATGAAAGTAGGGGGTTGCTGAGTTAGGGGATGAACCTCGAACTAGAAGCTCTCAAACTCCACGTAAAATCCTGCGGAATCATCTTGCGATTCAGCAACGCCGAAACTAACCTGCGAGCAAGATTCTCCCACTACCTTGATTCTGAAGGAAGGGTAAGTGTCTCGCTCACGGTTCACTAGTGCAAATCATCTTGCGATTCAGCAATGTCTCAAATGAGACTATTTTTATCTTTCAGACATTTCCATCTCAAGTCCGGTTGCCTGTTCAAAGCTATCGCCCTGCGTTTCATCCATATAGGTCTGCATAATCTGAGCAATAGTTTGAACATTGGGATCTTGGAGCATACTGGAATGTCCACCGGGAACTGGATACAGCCGTACCTCATCCACCCGATCTCGCCATCCCAGCAGCGGATCGCTATAGAGCTCCGTGTAGGGAGTGTCGTCAATCTGTGTACCATCAAAAGCAGGGCTTTTCTCTGTAGCTAGGAATAACAACACATCGCCAGGATAAGGTTCAGCGGGAACATATTCTTTTTCAGCAAACTTCAGCGCCACCCGTACTGAAATCCCCTGCAAGAAAGAGGGTAGAGGCCATTGGCGATCGAGATATAGCCGCAACAGTCGCATCTGCAGGTGCGATCGCTTCCTTTCGATCCGTGACGTGGTCTCATACATCAGAACATTGGTAGCCTTTTTAGCAACCATCATCGCTAGAGCTGGAATGCGTTGATAGATCGGCTGTTTCTTCTTGTCTCCCATAGACTTAGATAACCGATCCAGACGATTGCTCGTCACCAATCCTGGACGCAACTGTGCTTTTACGTCAGCCGTATCAATGAGCGCCACCATCGCCACCGTTTTCCCTTGCTGCAGCAATAAACGAGCGATTTCAAACCCTATAAAGCCGCCAATACATAGACCGCTGAGATAGTATGGCCCCTCTGGCTGAACACTCAGGATCTTAGCAGTGTAGTATTCTGCAATTTCCGTCAAGCGGGTATGAAGGATTGGAAAGCGATCGCGACTGTAGGGCTGGATACCATAAACCGGATGATCGGGATGCAGTTTTAGAGCTAGGTTTCGATACAGCAGCGTCTCACCTTCTCCATCATGGACGAAGAAGATCGGTGGCTTGGAACCGCCTTTCTTCAGCACCACTAAGGATTCATGGATATCAGATACCTTATCCTGCTGCAGCACGGCAGCCATATCTTCGATGGTTGCCTCCGTAAGCAAGGTACTCAGGGGCAGCGTGCGTCCAAAGGTGCGATCGATCGCTTCCATCAATTCAATAGACTGCAGTGAATCGCCACCAATATCAAAGAAGCTATCCTGAACACCGATGGGATGTAAGCCTAGGACTGATTCCCAGATCTCTAGAAGCTTCTGTTCCGTCTCATTACGAGGAGCCACTAGGGGCTTAGCGCCAGCTAAATCTTGCAGGGTAGGAATAGGTAACGCCTTACGATCAACCTTTTGGTTAATATTCAACGGCAGAGCATCAAGGATCATAAACCCTGATGGCACCATGTAGTCGGGTAATTTCGACTGGAGAAACTGACGAATATCGGCAATCAGTTCCGGAGAATAGTCTGATTCTAAAATGAGGTAACCAATTAAGCTCTTTTCGCTCTGTCGTAGTTCATGAGCTGCAACCACAGCATCACGTACACCAGGAGCTTGGCGCAGAGTCACTTCAATTTCTCCAGGCTCAATGCGGATCCCCCGCAACTTAATCTGAAAATCAGATCGTCCTAGGATTTCCAGGTTGCCATCTGGATCAAAGCGCCCCAAATCACCCGTACGATAAAACCGTTGACCATCAATAACAACAAATTTTTCTTGGGTTAACTCATCCCGATTTAAATATCCTTGGGTGATGCCTTCTCCACCAAAGTGAATTTCGCCCACCATTCCTACTGGAACTAGGTTCCAATGGGAATCATAGAGGCGCACCGACACATTAGGAAAGGGTTTACCCACTCGGCTTTTCGTAATGGGAGGCTCCATCGGCACAAAATAGGTACAGCCCATGCAGCTCACTTCACTACAGCCATAGATCACGTAAATTTCAGCATGGGGAAATACCGATCGCATCGTAGCCAGCAGGTCTGCAGATACCATATCTCCACCAGAGGACACATGGCGCAGATTTTGGAAAGCCTGCGCATCAAACCCTTGTTCCTGAATATAGGCAAGCAGGCGGCGCAGAAGGCTGGGTGACATGTGAATGATGGTGATCGACTGCAAGAGTTGCACCATTCGCTTAAAATCAAAAATATGATCACGCTCTAGCAGTTGCAGTTGCCCCCCTGCGACCAAGGGAGACCACAGTTCAAACATGGTGATACTGAAGGTAAACCGAGCCATAGCAGGCATGATATCCGCCGCACTAAAGCCATAGGTATAGTGAGCCGACCAGATGTAGTTCACAAGGTTAGCATGGCTAGCCATGACGCCCTTGGGTTTACCTGTCGTGCCAGATGTATAAATAATATAAGCCGTTTGCTGTAGGTCAACAGAGCAGTTAGGATTATCAGCCGGATAAGATTCTACCTTACCCCAATCTCGATCAAGACAGAGAACGGGTGGGGCGATCGCTGGCAGAACTGGGAGCAGGTGTGCTTGGGTGAGCAGAATGGGAGGCTGGGTTTCATCAAGGATGCTAATCAGGCGATCGCTTGGATGGCTAGGATCCATGGGTACATAAATCCCACCCGCCTTAAAGATGGCGAGAATGCCAATTAAGGCCTCCAAGGATGCCTCAAAGCAGGTGGCAACCCGCACCCCAGGAGTAACCCCTAGATCAGCTAAATAGTGGGCAAGCTGGTTGGCCCGTTGATTGAAAGCACTGTAGGTCAGCGTTTGGTCGTTATAGCGCAGGGCGATCGCATCTGGCTGCTGAACGGCATGGGTTTCAATGGCGTGGAAAATGGGCACTGGCGGATAGGCTACGCGCGGACTGCTCCAGTCCACGACCTGTTGCTGCAGCTCTGCCGGCGTTAACATGGAGAGTGTTGTGATGGGGCGATCGCTCTCCTCGTTCATGCCCTGGGCTAGCTGCTTGAGATGGCCCACCATGCGCTCAATCGTGGCGGCTTGGAAAAGATTAGCATTGTACACCACCGTGCCCTGCCAGTCGGCCCCTGAGGGATCCAGAATCCAATGAAGGTCAGGTGGCTGAACAGAGGCCTCGGCATGGCTGGAGGCGATCGCCTCCCAATCCTCCTGCCGATTCGATACTAGGGTCAACACCACATTAGCTGAGGTTGACCGCTGGGGAGCAGCCGCCGCCGTTAATTGCTGGAGCACAGTTTGCTGAAGCGTATGGGCGGTGGTGTCGGCTGTGAGCGTCACCGCTAAAGATACCGCATCATCCAGCAGGGCCGTCGATAGGTAGACATCCAGCTCAATATGAGGCTGTTGGGTCGAATGGTGAAGCAACGCCATCATCAAAGCGATCGCTCCAACTTTCTCCTCAACGTGATCACTTGGATTAGACAACGTGAATGCAAAGTAGTGCGGTTGATACAACGTTGACGCAGTTTTAAGAGAATCCCAGGAAAGTTGAAGCATAGGATGAAGTTGGCTGCAAGAATGCAAGAAAATAGTAGGCAATGGGAGTCACACAAGTGCTCCCCATCATCAGACAATGCGCATATGTACGGTCAATAGCAATGCCATGACTGTTGTAATCATGCTCGATATCGTAAAACCCTGATCTATCCGTGAAC
This sequence comes from Leptolyngbya sp. CCY15150, assembly GCF_016888135.1. Lineage (NCBI taxonomy): Bacteria > Bacillati > Cyanobacteriota > Cyanophyceae > Leptolyngbyales > Leptolyngbyaceae > Leptolyngbya > Leptolyngbya sp. CCY15150. Next base: position 16,703 of record NZ_JACSWB010000120.1, on the reverse strand, counting down.
TTACGGAGAACTCAACTGCTAGCCATGGATAATCACGTCCGTATAAACTAACGCCACCCAGGTTTTTAAGCAATATCTAGAGCTATCTCCATACTCCCTCTCCATAATGCGCTGCAAGACTTTCAACGTCAATGCACTGTAATGGTACCCATTACTCTAACGGTAGGTTTTAGCCGATTACTACACCAAATCTTTATCTAAATAAACGTCAGACAAAGACCAGCCCACCGTAGTTCGATGGTTCCCCCAGCAAGACATCTATCGTTTATTCAACCCTACCTGAACGCGATACAATAGACAGCGACAGACTGTATCATAAGTAACTATTTGGGGTTAGATCGTCTAGATGCGATCGCCCTCTGATAGCTTTCTGCCTAGGTCTGAACCATCACGTTAGGGTCATGCTGGGAATGGGGACATGGTATTGGGGACTTGTAGCAGGCTTGATGATGGTCGTGAGCATTCTGCTGCCCCAAGGGGCGATCGCTTGGGGTCATCCTGTCCTACCCGAGTGGAGCTATGAAGGCGAAACCCATCCTGACCGCTGGGGAGATCTTAGCCCTGCCTATGCGCTCTGTGCCCAAGGGCAGAACCAGTCTCCCATTGATGTCACAGCTTGGGTAGAGGGCGATCGCACCCCCCTTGAGGTTGACTATGCCCCAACGCCGTTAGCCATCCGCAATGATGGTCATACGCTCCAGGTCTATGATCAGGTCGGGCAACATCTTCGTATCCAAGACCAAGACTATCGGCTGATTCAGTTTCATTTCCATACCCCCAGTGAACATCAGCGGGCCGGACGGTCTGCCCCCATGGAGGTGCATTTGGTGCATCGCAATGGGGCGGGCGATCTAGCCGTAGTGAGCATCTTGGTAGAAGAGGGCGAGGCCAATCCTCTGATTCAAACTCTTTGGGAGCACAGCCCTAAGGTGGGAGAGACCTATCAAGAGGCAGCGGTGCAGATCAATGCAGCGGATTTACTGCCGATTGACCGCACCTATCTTAGCTACATGGGATCCTTGACAACGCCCCCCTGTAGTGAATCCGTGCGCTGGTACCTTTTGGAACAAGCAATCACCATGTCGGCAGAGCAACTCCTAAGGTTTCAGCAACTCTACCCTCACAATGCCCGCCCCATACGACCGCTCAATCAACGGATCGTGGAGTTGCATCAGGGTTAATCTAGGCTCAAATCCGATCAACGATCGCATAGCCAGGCTGGTTGAGACATGTCCTAGCTGAAGGCTTAAACGTTTAAGCCTCTCCAAGGTTTCTTGATGTGCTCACCTACGGGGCGATCGCTTTCCTGGTTGACGAGCCGCTCAACGCTGGCATCTAGCGGTGAACCAAGTTCATGAAGGTCGGTTAGGGGCTGCGGTCTATCCAACCCAGGGGATAGGTCGGACTGACCATCCAGCTTCTGCAGCGAGAACCACTGGGTCGCTTCTGCCATCAAAATCGCATCCCCCGAGTCCAAAAACTGCTGCATTCGGGCCCATTGATCCTGATCATAGCGCTCATACTGATGGGAGCGATCGCATGTCACCACCCGCTGAGACACTTGTTTCCAATGACTCGCCTGATCTTTGACCCACTGCAAGACCTGCTGCACATAGTGAACACCCAAGGGATCAGACATTGGCCCTGGATCTATCGTTAACCGAGCCTGATCACCCATCTGATCGAAGTTTTCCCCAGGCAGATGATATGTATTACGACCTCTGTCGTCAGAATCGGGTTGAGGGCGATCGCTCAAGTCTTGATTCTGTAAAGGATTACCACCTATCGAAACAAATAAGCTTGTAGAAGGTTGGTCTGACGATGCCTTTCCTAGGCAATCGTCAGACCAATTCGTACTATGAGCGTTTTCAATCTCAAAAAACTCAGGCGAAGTCTCTTCAGGCAAAGCGCTAGCATGGTCGGCATTGTTGGCTAATAAGGTTGAATCTGAATCTTGTATCAAGTTTGGATGCCATAGATCTTTATGACGATAAAGCGAGCTACCGCCAATTCCTTGCTGCACTAAGGCACGAAATCGTTCGGTGATACCTTTGGGAAGCTGTCTCAAATGCTGAAGCTGCTCAACAATCATGGCAATGCGATGGCGCGTTTTTTGCAACTGTTGAACATTCCATCGGTTTTCAGCTGGGATAGACACCGTCGGCTCAACCAGTGACTGTTTTGAGCCACCATAGCGAAAGTAGCGACTCGTCTCCACACAGCGCGCCCATTCGGCTGCTCGGCGATCTAGGTCATGCTGATGCCGACACCAATCTCGGTATCCAGGCAAGGCTTGAGCGATCGCCATAATTTCGTCCGTCAACGCCTGCCCTTCCAAAGGTGCTCCTCCAGATAGAACATGGTGGAAGACATAGGTTCTCAGGGCAATGCGACCCAATAGGCGGTTGGTTTGTCCATAGTCTGTCCAGCCCAACTCAATTTCGGCGTTTAAATCATTGAGGAACTTGGCGGCTTTGGTCGAGATTCGATAGGGTTGCCGAACAGAACGTTTTAGGATCTGCTCTAGTTTTTTAGGCGTGAATCGATTTTGTACCTGGGCCGATCGCCATAGCGTTGTAAAGCGCGATCGCCCCCCTTGAATAGGCTGTAGGTCTTGATTCAGCAAATAGGAGCCTGGCTGCAGCGGCAGCCGATGGGCATGAAATAGACTAGGTGTCTCAGGCGAGTAGGACTTGGGATTTGGGAAAATTTCAAGCTGACCGCCACGTAGATGAAATCCAGCATGGCTGAGGGTTGTTGAGAGCGCGACTGCTACCTTCCAAGAATTCACAGCGTGAGACAAAGGAATGTAGAGGTGGAGCCCGCCTGTCTCACTGGATGTACAAATAATCGATGCTGTCAGGTCTATGGCTTCTAGAGCATCTAAAAGACGAGACACCGCCTGCGGATCTCTACCAGGATGGTAGGCACTACCGGCATCAATGTCGATGAGACAATACTGGGTCTCTGCCCCAAAGCGAACGCCATAAAGATAGGCTGCTTGCTGCAGCAAGCGATCAGACAAGGGATGCCGCCGCTCGGTGCGCCATTGGGGAGACTGACCTATCTCTGGATGTTCGGCAACAATATAGTCATATCGGTGAGGGAATAGGGAGAAAAATGCCTCTTCTCGTTCCTCAATATAGTGAAAGGGTTGAGACACGACTGCACGAACTACCACCGTCTTCCACCCCCTAAGGGCTGCTGAAAGCACGGCTGGATAGGTCTTAGGAGTCGCGATCGCTCGGGCATGTCTTCTGTATCACAATGGGAACCGACACAGAATTTTGCCAGAGTCATGGTTTACGAGACGGCTGTATCGATCAGTCTTATCAGACTGATTACTGTCTCGCGATCGCTCAACGCCTTATGTAGCAAGGCTTTAAAAATGTAAAGGTGACGACATACAGAAGAGATCGTGATGGGATCCGGAGGTGATCGTGATAGGGTACGGAACAACTTGTCTCACAGCTTAGATCCATGCCTATCAAGGCTTTAGGTATCATTTTAGGAACTATTTAGTCTAAGACAACGACCTAAGTGGGAGCAAACGAGACAAGCCAATGGACTTAAGACAAGATAGTGGCGATCGCTCTAAGCTTTACACCAAGGGCATCCTAGCTATTTTAAGACCAAGCCTTGATCTTGACATCAGCCATGGTTTTAAGTGACAAGATGCGGAGAATTCTGTCTTAAAAGACAGGGCTAATTTTAGATGCAAGTAATCCACAACACACTATATTGCCCATTCCAGAGACTCAAAGTGCTTATTGTGTATAGGCTAGTCAGACTAGAGTCGATCCTTGAAGCAATTCTGGCTGTCTTAAGTGACATGATGCGGAGAATGCTGTCTCATCAGTGAGATACATCTCCAACGACCTCAAATAGATCAATAGGTGATACAACACGGAGATAGTTGTCTTGTTAAAGATGCCACTGCAGACCGTAACGAGACATCTTTGGTGAAGCGATACGGAAAAAGCTGTCTTGGTTGTCTCATGAAAAATGACAATCTATGTATAGAGCATCAACTATCTTGAATGCATTCATATACAAGGCGTTTAGAGGATTTATATGGGCTCTAATCAGCCAGTCATGAAGGACAAAGCTCACAGTCATCACGATTGGGACAGGTTGTAGACGGTATGAGACACATATCAAATGATGCGATACGGAAAACGTTGTCTTACTAAATCAACGCCACCATGAGCATCGTTGACGGCTGGTGCTACAGTTCAAAGCCAAGTGATTGAATACGGAAATTTTGAGTCTTTTGAGACAAGACTGATGAAGTCTCACGTTTACTGGAGATCTTCCATGGGATATCGGGGGACTAAAACCGCTCAACACCATGGAAAACCTGCAGGATTGAGAAGTTGTGGTCATGAAAGCGATCGCTCTGGTGATGCAATGAGGAGAAAGTTGTCTGATGGATCACCACAGTCTGCCATAGCTTGTCGCGGCGTTACACTTTGATACAAATGAACGAAGGAGATGCAGGGGGAATACAAGCGATCGCTCCCCCATGGGCAAGCATGAAACGATTGTCTTGTGTAACATCTAGTTCAAGAGCCGCCGGATCTATCTTCACTCCAGCCCTTGTCTAACCTTGGCCGAGAGACCTAGACATCGGCCAATCTCAGCCTCTCGACTCCCAGTTGGGTGGCATACATGAGCAACCTGATTAACTGACAAAACTCCTGCCATTCAGCTTCTTTCATAGGCTGGGTTAACGTAACTCAGCCTATGAAATCTAAGCTGGTAGGTTTTCACGTTGCTCAAACCAGCCTATGTAAAAAGATTTGTCAGTCAACCAGATGAGCAATAGCATAACGTACCAAAGCTCAGCGTTATGAATGCCCACCTACTTAAGTTATTTCTTGCCACTTGTATCAGTAGAGTGAACAACATTGATCTTGATACCTTTTTCTAGCACCTTGCCGATCGCTTCCCCTAGGTTTTCCTCTTCTGTCTTTTTTTTAGGAGGCTTAGGAAACAGCGTTGTTTGTGTCCACCAGGTAACGAGTATGGTAATCATTAAGATGCCAAGAATATCCATTGAAACTATGCCTCTTGATTCAGGAAAAAAGTATCAGATTGAAAGCACCACTGTGGGCAAAACACTTGATTAGATAAGTTTATGGACTAAGGCAATAGTTCTCTGATCTCAACGGATGATAGTGTTATACCAATACCTTCAGATCTCAATAGAAGCTGCGTTAACAACTACCATCGCAGCAGAGTGAACAGCTCAGTTGCTTAAAAGCTGCTATTCGAGATACCTATAGAAACCAAATCCTTAATCCAAGGAACGCGTTCTCATGCCTACGGTGGTGAACTACAGTGACGAACGATGATGAGGTAGTTAAGGTGGATGTTGACCTGAACATCTGGATGAACAGCGTTCTTAATCGAAGTTTGTTCAGGCACAGATGTTCATTGACATCTCATTCATATCAAGAAAAATCATGATTGGGGTTGTTGTTTAAGTTTATTTACTGAAACCTTGAACAAAACACACGTGATTTTCTTGGTGTTTTACGGAGATGTCCTAGGTGATAACAAGCGTTTGCCCTTGCATTCCGGATAGTTTCATCGTTTGTTGACGACGTTTGAGCTAAGTCATACTATATACGCCACTTGCGTAGAGTGCCGATAAGTTCAAATGTACTGTTAGCGTATTGAATGAGAGAGCGATCGCTTAAAATAAACACTCATCACGCAAGGATAGACTGCATACTAAAGTACTACTGGCGAAAAATAACTATGGCTATGACATTGTCCTCAATCGTGCCCTGGGGGCGATCATTTCAAGAGTATATTGATATGTTTGCCCTCTCAGAACAAGACTTAGCTGGCAAAATTTTAGGTTGTGGAGATGGGCCAGCCTCGTTTAACAGTGAGGTTACCCGTCGTGGCGGGTATGTGATCTCCATCGATCCTATCTACGAGTTTGCGACTCAAGACATCAACAATCGCATTCAAGAGACCTTTGATGTTATCCTCCAGCAAGTGCAGGATAATCAAGACGACTATGTTTGGGATAGGATTCCTTCCGTCCAAGCCTTGGGTGAGACTCGCATGGCATCCATGCAGATGTTTTTGGATGACTACGACCAGGGAAAGAGCGATCGCCGCTATCTGCCTGCTAGTTTACCTGAGATTCCGTTTGAGGACAGCAGCTTTGATCTAGCCCTCTGTTCGCATCTTTTGTTGCTGTATGGCGATCGCCTATCGTTTGAATTTCATCAACAGGCCCTGCAGTCTATGATGCGAGTTGCTCATGACGCGCGTATCTTTCCACTAGTACAGCTTGATGGAACCCGATCACCCTACCTGGATGCTTTGCTGGAATGGTACCCATCTCAAGGTTGGATAGCATCGGTTGAGACGGTGCCCTATGAGTTTCAGCGCGGTGGGCATGAAATGTTGAGGCTCTGCCGCAGTCGGTGACTATCATAGAGGGCGCGATCGTACGATCGCGGTCTTTTTTCCATCAGCACATAGCCTACTCCGTAGTATTGCGTATTGTGCTGAAATATAATCACAAATTCCGTTGATATACGGTTGTCTATTCATCAAGGTCATCAACAGTTCCTTATACCTACGAAGATAGCGAGACGAATGGTGCTCCCAATGACCTTAAATCCGTGTTTTTCCACATTCTGTGGCTATGACTTCTGCGGTTCAATGCAGACATCGGAACACCACAGGGTGTCATCTACAACTAACGAATTCCATAAATAGGGCGCTAGAACAAGTAGCTGACCTGCCTTGTGGATTCTAGTTAAGGCCTATGCTTGACGTCGTCGATGCATCCCTGTCTTAACCCATCATCATCACAAGTCACACTATGACTTGCTATGAGCCGGTAAACCAGAGCTGGAGTTTCGTCGTTACGCTAATTCGATTGCAGAGCAATGTCTACTTACTCTAGGACGGTCTGCTATCGATTAAACCATTGTCTTGTCTGGCGTTGCTGAATGAGGCTATGAAATCAGAATGGGAGCAAGATACTCACACTCATCACTCATTCACAATCAAGGTAGTGTGAGCCTCTCGCTCACGATTCCTGAGCGCCAATCCTATCGTGATTGAGCGACGCCACCTGTCTGTCGGGCTGTGCTCTAGCTCTCTCTCCAAGAGAGCACCGACAGCGGGAATTAGCAGTATGTCTCAACCAACATGACGACTGCTATAGCCGTAAGACAGTTCAACAGGGTGAACGTTCCTGCACTCTGTTGCTTTCATTCCCTAGAACCCATGTGAGGAAATATGATGCAGTTGAATACAAGCAAAAGATCGCTGAGAGTGCTTTCTACTCAACCATTGGATGGTTCTGCCAATAGAAACGTGTTGACGTCAAAGGATAAGCACGAAGTATTGTCAATTCTTAAGGCTTACCATAGCGATTCTTCGAGCTACGACGGATGGACAGATATGGTGACAGATGAGGTTCAGCCACCTAGCTCTCCCAGCTCTGATATCAGTCTTGAAAATCTATCCCATGCTGTTGATGATGCTTTGGAAGAGCTATTAGCAATTGAACCTAACGGGCAAGAGCCACGGCCTGGCAGTTCGACTAAAGACTTAGTTAATGTCCTCAATCGCACCATTTTTGATCTCCAGTCCTTTATGAATACCCTGGGAGATGACAATATGGATGATATCCAACAACTGCGAACCATCATTCAATCTTTTATCGACGACCTAAGTGCGACGGTTCGGTATCTGTTGGATTGTCGCCTAATGTCGTCTATCTCGGTTGATTGGGCCGATGAAGAAGTATTGTATGACGATTGATCATCTCTAACGCTGAGCCATGGATTCAAGTTATGGATTCAAGTTATGGATTCAAGTTATGGATTCAGCTAATGCTAATGGGGCGATACCTTGCACGTTCGTTGACGTTATTTTTCTAATTGAGCTACGCAGCACATGCTTGAAACGTTGAATCATGAGCAACTACAGGGCTTAAGTCACTACACCTTTTTCAACGATGATTACCGTAGCCGCTTGGAGTAGAAATACGTCATATGAAATCCTTGCGGTAATAGGCATCTAGATCTGGGTGTATGTCTCTCATTCTTGGGGCGATCGCTCCAGGCAATGAATCATCCTTCATGGTGTGTCATGTCTGTAGGCGATCGCCTTCTGTTATCTAGATTGTTCAAAGAAAGGTATGCTGTCAACAGGCTGAACAGTATCTGCAAAATTAAGAATGTGACACCCGTTTGATACACATCATCTTGCAGATATAACCCTAATCCTGGTGTTCAATAATATCTCAGACTATACTGCTAAGGGTCAGCCAAGGTTCGATGTGGATCTAGAGTTGTCTAGTTCACGTCAGGAATGATAACCATAAAACTTAACCAGCGTTGCTCAATAGAACAAGGGTTGCTGGTTGTCTTGATTTCAAATCGTTCTACTGTTGGACTATGGTCTATCCTGTAGACAGCGATCACCAAAGATTGATGGTTTTCCCCGGAGACCATCAGCGGCTGAACCTGCGACCTTTAAAAGTAAGCTCTGAGTTTTTATGGTTAGAATTTTGGTCATTGAAGATGAAGAAATTCTTCGCAGCAACATCGTTGACATTCTAGAGGCAGAAGGTTTTGAGGTCGATCAGGCAGACAATGGACGCTTGGGCGTTCAATTAGCTCAATCTCGATCACCCGACTTAGTCATTTGTGATGTCATGATGCCTGAACTAGATGGACATAGTGTATTATCTCAACTACGCCAAGACCCAACAACGGCTCTGGCGTCGTTTATTTTTCTAACAGCGAAAGCAACAGCCGCTGATATGCGCCAAGGGATGAATCTGGGCGCTGACGACTATCTGAGTAAGCCATTTTTACGAACGGAGCTTCTGGAGGCGATCGCTACACGCCTGAGCAAACGGCAGTCGATTCTGAAGCTGCAGCAGCAGATTGAGAAACTAGAGCAATCTAACTATCTCAAAGATGAGTTTATGAGTACGGCATCAGAGGAACTGCGAGGCCCGCTCACAAATATATCAATGGCTGTAGAAATGCTGCGCAAGTCTCCTAATGTGCAGAAAATGCAGCGCTACATTGAACTGATGCGCTCGGAATGTACACGTGAATTGAGGCTGATTAACAATCTCTTTGACCTCCAGCGCTTGGAAGCTGGGAGCCGCTCTCTCCGCCCAGAGGTGATCAATCTGCAGCAGCGTTTGCCCACTATGATTGAAACCTACCGTCAGCAGGCACAAACTGAACGCCAACTTCTTCAGTTCACGTTGCCACCCTATATTTCATCTATGGTGACAGATGTCACGGATTTAGAGCAAATTTTGGGTGAACTGCTCGATAACGCCTGTCGGTATACATCTCCCCGTGGCAAGATTGTTCTAGAGGTGTCGCGATCGCCCATGCCGGTCGGTTTGGGAGAGCCTCCCTGCTTTATGACGACGTTTATGGTCAGCAACCAAGCGGAGCTTGCGCCAGAGGATGTAGCTCACTTGACTGCTCTGTTTCAGGACACAGAACCGGCTACGAGTAACCGTCGAGGACTAGGGTTGAAGCTGACGCATAAGCTGGTGAAGCGTCTTAGGGGAGATCTGCAAGTCACCAGTGATGCGGGCTGGACATTTTTTGTGGTGCAACTGCCCAATTATGCTGATCCTAGCTGAACGTGAGTTGGACTTGATAGATTGAACGGTGACCCGCATGGGGCAAGAGCCTGGCCTAAACACTACTGTGAGATGAGTGGCTGACCGGGTTGTCTCTTAAGGCTCATCATCGTTCATGAGAATGGCTTCCAGTTCTGCAATCAGTTTTTCAACTCGCTTCCGCTTACTATCGTTTTGCCACGCCTTTTTACGGCGCAACTGGCGACTGAGGTCAGCACAGCGTTGATCCAAGGATGGAGCATAGACCGGTTCGGGAAGGGTGCTCTCCTGGGGGACGTCTGCAAGTGATTCGATACGGGACTGGATGTCTCGTAGGGATAGATCCCCTCGAATAGCGTCTTTGAGTAGGTTCTGCTGCCGCTTGGTTTCCTTCAATTTAGCGATCGCCCTGGCTTTGGTGTAGGCAATCTGTCCTGACCGTAGGGCTTCTAAAAGGTGAGGTGGCAAGTTGAGAAGTGGCAAGCGATGGGTCGCAAACGATGTCCACGAGAGGGTTCCAATGCTTTGAAAGATAGCCTGAATTTGTTCGAGAACATATTCATCGGCTGTTCCGACAACGTTGTCGGAAGATTTGGCAAGGCGATGTAAGAGGGATGGGATATCTTTGACCGGTTGATTGAGCCGCAATGACAGCAACATAATCAAGCTTTCGGTCTCTTCTACCACATTCAAGTCTTCCCGCTGGAGGTTCTCGACGAGCGCTAGCTGCAGGGCCTCTTCGCGGGTTAGGGCTCGCACAACGACAGGAACCTCGTGCAGACCGGCGGCTTGCGCTGCCCGGTAGCGGCGTTCTCCTGCAACTAGTTCGTATAAGTTGTCGTCAATGGGACGAACAATTAAGGGCTCCAGGATCCCGTGGGTTTTCACCGACTCGGTGAGTTCCTGCATTTTCTGCGGGTTGAAATGTTTACGAGGTTGATCTTCACTGGTGAGGAGCTGCCCTAGGGCGATGATATGGCGATCGCCTTCAAGGGATGTGTCAGGAAGGGATGTATCAATCGATAGGCTGGGGTCTATCATAGGTGCGGTAGAAACGGCGAATAGCGCAATGGCTTATACGATAGACAGGAATAGTAGAGACCGCAAGGATGCGATCGCGGTTTTTTGAGAGTTGACCTTCTGACCCTAGCAGAAATGCTTAGGTGTATACGTCATTGACGTCCCAGAATCTGGAAAGCCAAAAAAAAGACTGAGATGTACTCAGTCCTGTTTAGCCATAGCGTTAAACATCGGTGCGGGTCACATGCCTTAGTCCAAGAGCTGAGGGGTATCCCTACGCTGTGGAACGTTAATCCATGGGGCTTAGCGTAGGGATGGTTTAGCTCTGTAGGTCAGGCAGCGATCGCTAGAATGCGTACTGCATCCGTAGGTTTCCAACCCAGATGGTTGGATTGGAGTCAAAGTTGTTGGGATTGTTGATCACATAAAGGGTGGGCGCTAGGGAAATATTGTTGCCCAGGGGATAGAAGTAGGTCGCTTCAAATTCGTACTGAATTCCCCCATCACCGCCGCCCGAGGCTAGAAACTCCCGTCCATCTAAGACGGAAAAGGGAATCAAGTAGGACAGGGTGAGTAGAGCCCCATCTTTACCAAGGTCGGGAAAGGCCAACCCTGCTTGGAACGACTGAGCGTCAATGCTGCCGTCGCTGCGACCAGCTTGGAGGGGATCAACGTATAGAGAGCCATAACTATAGCGGCTGAAGATCCCAAATCGGTCGGTGATGCCCCAGTCAAAGTTGACGCTGTAGGTGTCTGCTGAGGCATTGTCAATGGAGCCACCAAAGCCGTCATCCGCTACGCCATAGATCGGTTCGCTGACGGCACCCCCTACGCCGAAGCCAGTGATATTGCCGTTCTCGTCCCGAATCGCCGCATTGGCCAGCAGGTAGGAGCGAGTGTAGGTAAACCGGATATTGGCGCGGCTGCTCGGCGAGTAGGTGAGTCCGACGGTGAGGGTATTGGATGCGTTGAACAGCCCTTGGTTTGGATCGGTAGCGGTGTTGAAGAAGGCTCCGGGGAGAAATTCTGTATTTTCGCCCAAGTACCCAACATTAAGGGCAAGCTGATTGTTGATATCCCAGCGCACAACTGCCCCAGCGCCCCGGTCAACGGCGTTTAACTGGGTGCCGCCGCTAGAGTTGAAGCTGCTGGCTCCCGTGAGGAAAAACGTGTAGGCGTTGCCGTCAAAATATCGATACCAGTTAATGCGAGGGCCAACGGCTACCCGAATGCGATCGCCCACTGGGAAGTCGTAGAACAGCTCCCGCACCACAAAATCGTTATCGTTGACACCACCGGATTGATCCGTAAAGGGCACTCCATAGGTGTTGTACAGCCCAGATGACACAAAGAGGTTGGCTGGGGAATCGCCATTGCCAACGGCCAATTGGGTAAAGAGCAAGTCATCGCCAGTAAACGAGGTCGATAGGTTCAGCCAAAGAAGATATCCAAAGGTGAATTGGGGATCCTCATCAATACTGCTGACAATAGGGCGATTGGTGACAGAGTTGCGGGCGGCTGGACGGATATTGAGGGGAGCACCAGGGTCACTAGTTTCTGCGAGAACACTGCCATCGGCACCAGCAGATCCAAAGTGGAAGAAGGCGAGTCCACTAAGTTTCGTGGTTGTGGAAAACTGAGCGCCTTCTAAAACCGCTAAACGAGCTTCTAAATCGTCTACTCGACTTCTAATATCCGCTAGCTCGGCGCTGAAGTCCTGCACTAGTTGATCAACCGTACCCATATCGTCTGGAGATAGGGATGCGGCAAAGCCATCTAGGCAGGCATTGAGCCCTGCGGCAAACTCATAGCGAGACATGGCAACATTGCCGCGAAAGGTGCCGTCTGGGTAGCCGGCAATACAGCCATAGCGATCAATCAAGGAGGAGAGCGCTTGGTAAGCCCAGTCGGTGGGCTGTACATCGGAAAGCTGGTTTACCGATGTAACGGTTGCCATGCTGCCATTGAGAACGGCAGGGTCTAGTTCTACCACAGACAGAGATGACGCATCGCCAAGGTTTGAGAAGTCGTCTGCGTTAAGGTCTGGGATTACGGCCTCCTCGGGGGTGGCGTCTAGAGTGACCTCAGATAGGGACTCTTCAGCTATTAAGTCCGGTACTACGCTAGGTTCAGAGGTTGATTCGTCGAGGGGGGCTGCGCTGAGGGGAGCGATCGCTGCCTCTGGGCTAGCCTCAGACACCGCTGCCTCAAGCGTTAAGTCTGGGATCGGGCTGGATTCAGAGGTAGGCAGGTCATCCAGAGCTAAGGTACCTGTTTGAGGATCACTCAAGGGAAGATCGTCGGCGATCGCTGCTTGCTCTAAACCAGGCAGAAGAAAACTTAGGGAAACCGAGCATAGACCGATAACCAGCGAAACCGCTAGTTTCGTGGGTCGCACCAGCAAGTGATTGTGCATAATCTTAAGGTAATGATGCCCCCACACCACATAGGGGAAGTTATTAAGTGGGTTTTATGCTACCAGAACAAAAAGACTGAAGTGTGATGACCGATACACTGATCTGTAAATGTGTGCTGATTGTGACACGCCCATGACCTAGAGGATTGCCTACATAAGGTCTAAGAGAGCAAGAACCCTACAGAGGACTTCTAGGGGATATGACGGATATAGCCCTTGGGACAGCTACCGATTGAAGAATTCTAAATTTGTATCCGTTCTATCAACAGGTGTGGATCTCTTTCGGTAGGGTGAGTCATCAGCTAGGAACGCCGAAGCCTGAGGGGCAGCCTCAAGGTGTGAGGCAGTCTACGAAGACGCTTCGCTCTTCAAACTAGCTGGGACTGTTGAGTGGAGAAATGGTTGTGCACGACCTGAATGTGGTCATCATCGGGGCAGGCATTGGTGGACTGACAGCCGGTATTGCTTTGCAGCAAGCCGGGTTTACCGTAGAGATTTACGATCGCGTCCGAGAACTGCGGCCGGCGGGGGCAGGTATTTCCCTGTGGTCGAATGGTGTCAAGGTGCTGAATGCCCTGGGTTTGGGAGAACAGATGGCCGCCATTGGTGGGCAGATGAACCGGATGCAATATCGCACCAAAACGGGAGAGTTGCTGAACGATATTGACCTGTTGCCCTTAATTGAAACGGTGGGACAACGACCCTATCCGGTTGCTCGCCGAGACTTGCAAGCCATGTTGCTTAAGGCATTTCAGGGCGAGGTGCATCTAGACCATCGCTGTATTGCTGTAGAGCAGGACGAAACTCAAGCGATCGCTCTCTTTGAGAACGGACATCGAGCGACGGGAGACCTGGTGATTGCCGCTGATGGCGTGCGTTCAATTCTGCGGGACTATATTCTAGGCAAGACCGTCGAACCTAAGTATGGCGGCTATGTGAACTGGAATGGCTTGGTGCCTGCGTCTGAAGACTTGGCTCCGAAAACGAGCTGGGTCATTTATGTGGGCGATCATCAACGGGCTTCCCTGATGCCGGTGGCGGGCGATCGCTTCTATTTCTTTTTTGATGTTCCGTTACCTAAGGGAACGCCAGCGGAGCCAGATCGATACAAGTCTGAGCTGGCGACCCATTTTGCTGGCTGGGCAGAGCCGGTGCAGCGGTTGATTGAAGCCTTTGATCCGGCCACGGTGGCGCGGCCAGAAATTCATGATGTGGGCCCCATTGATGCCATGGTGCGAGGGCGGGTGGCGCTGTTGGGGGATGCCGCCCATGCCACCTGTCCAGACCTCGGGCAGGGCGGCTGCCAGGCGATGGAAGATGGCTGGGTGCTGGCTCAATATCTGAAAACCACCAACATTACCGTGGACTACGCCCTCCAGCGTTATGAGCGCGATCGCAAAGAGCGCACAACCGCCGTGGTGCAGAAGGCTCGGCAGCGTGCAGAAATGATTCACGGCAAAGATCCAGATCTGACCCAAAAGTGGTATCAGCAGCTAGCTGAAGAATCGCCTAAGGATGTGACGGACGCTATCTCGAAGGTGATCCTAGCGGGCCCGATGCACTAAAGCCGTCTGTGGTTTGCGACGAAGATGCGCCAGGTTTGACCTAGCCATGCCCTGATGTTGAGTACCCCACGTTTAAGTACCCCACTATGACAACCCAAAACCAACCCCTACCGCGCGAACAGGCTCCAAGTAGCGATCGCCCTAGCTCATCCTTTGATCTACTCTACGGTTTAGACGATCGCCCCCCTGTTGGTGAAGCGATTTTTGTGGCCTTTCAGCATGTGCTGGCGTCGTTTGTTGGCATTATCACACCGCCGTTGATTATTGGTGGTGCCCTAGGGCTAGAGCCAGCGGATATGGGTTACATCATTAGTATGTCGCTGTTTGTATCCGGGGTTGCTACCTTCATTCAATGCAAGCGCCTTGGCCCCGTTGGCTCCGGTTTGCTGAGTCTACAGGGCACCAGTTTCGCCTTCTTGGGGCCCATTATTGGGGTAGGTACAGCAACAATCGCGGCGGGCTCATCCCCCCAGGGTGCACTGGCCCTGATTTTTGGGCTATGTTTCTTCGGAGCCTTCGTTGAAATTTTCCTCAGCCGATTTTTACACCTAGCCAGCAAGGTGATTACCCCGGTGGTGTCAGGCACGGTGGTGATGATTATTGGTCTGAGCCTCATTAAAACCGGCATTTTTAGCCTAGCTGGGGGAGCGATCGCCCTCCAAAATGAAACCTTTGGGAATTGGCAAAATCTGGGACTAGGCGGATTGGTGCTGTTGATTATCGTGATCATGAACATGACCGGCAACCGCTATCTGCGCATGGGAGCGATCGCCATTGGTCTAGGCGTTGGCTACATCGTTTCTATTGCCATCGGCCGAGTTGATTTCAGCAGCCTCAGCAGCTTGCCCTTGGTACGGATCCCGATTCCCTTTCGCTACGGCATGGACTTTAACTTCACGGCATTTATTCCGTTCGTGCTGCTCTATTTCATCACGGCGATTGAGACCATTGGCGACTTGACCGCGACCTCCGCCGTATCCCGACAACCGGTGAAAGGCAGTCTCTACATGCGTCGTATCAAGGGTGGAGTGCTAGGTGATGGTGTGAACTCCTTACTAGCCGCTGTGTTCAACACCTTCCCCAACACCACCTTCAGTCAGAATAACGGCGTCATTCAAATGACCGGGGTGGGCAGTCGCTATGTTGGCTTTTTTGTGGCGGGTATTTTCGTGCTGCTTGGACTGCTGCCCATGGTAGCCGGGTTATTTCAAGTGTTGCCACAGCCGGTTCTGGGCGGTGCCACGATCGTCATGTTTGGAGCGATCGCCGTAGCGGGTATCAATATTATTGCGTCGGCTGAAATTAACCGCCGTTCTCTGATCATTGTGGCGGTTTCCCTAGCGTTGGGATTAGGAGTGGTCTATTCTCCCGAGATTCTTGCCGACAAACATCCGCTGATTAAAAATGTGTTTTCGTCGGGGATTTCCACCGGCGGTCTCACGGCAATTCTGCTCAACTGGCTGCTGCCCCAAAATATGGATCAGGGAAGCTTGCCGCCAATGGATGAAGGTATTGATGAAGAGACGGTTTGAATCTATGACGAGTTGAACTAAGTAGCTATGGGCAAGTATTTCGACGGCGCTCAATGTTCTAATCCTTATGAGAAGAGGGTTGAGGGGAGTCGAGACCCGGTAACAGAGCTTCGAATGGAGTCCACCTACTAATCCACCTACTCAATAACGAAGAGAAGCGGGCTTGGCTGTTGCTGAGCCCGCTTCTCCTACTCTTATCAGCGACGCCTACAGCGACCTTAGCGATCGCCCTCGTCTAGAGGAATGCCAAACTGCAGCAGCGGCTCGGGCTCTCGGCGCTCGATCTCGATTCCATAGGAGTCATCATCGCCTTGAATGCGAACGTCGGTTTCTGGACGACGACGATCATAAAGATCCACATCGAGACGACCATCGCGCTGGTTGAGTTCAATGGGCGATCGCCGGCGATTCTGTTCCTCCAGCTCAACGTCAACGGGAGCATCCCACTTTTGCAAAAACAGTGCCAAGGGGGAGAATAGAAGGGTAGCCCTAGGGATCACTCGCTATGACACCTGAAGACCAAGAGCGCT